>JAPPDN010000113.1 GCA_028824575.1 Candidatus Poribacteria bacterium
GGTGCTTGTAACGGTGCTGCTTATCTGTCATGCGATCGGTGGTATTACAGCCGTCAGAATGGAGCATCGCCATATTTTCTCTTACGGTAAACTCACAGCCGAATATATCAGGTCGCAAGGTCTGCAGGACCATCCGATAGTTGCTGATAAGGATTCCGCTGCGAGCACTGTCGTCGGCTACTTACCGAAACGACAGGTTTACTATCCACGCGGAAGCCGACTCGGTTCCTTTATCAGGTGGGACAAGGCACGGACTACGGTATCCAAAGCGCGCGTCATTGAAGCAGCGAAAATGTTGAGTGTTCAGACGGATAAAGAAGTACTAATTATCTCGAACCGTGCTATAGGCACCAAACTACGTGAACAGCACAATCTGACTTCCTTAGTCAAATTTACCGGCTCGACTGTTAGAGACGAAGGTTTCTATCTCTATTTAATGCCAACGCCTTGATACTGATGCTTGGCGTGCCACTTTTGTGGGACAGGTTTATAATCCGATTTTCTTGCCATGGGAACATCTGCCCAGCCACAATACCCGGTGCTTTGCTGATCGCTGATTACTGACTGCTGATGGAACTGACAGCTGAATACCGCTACGCGCAAAACTTTTTCTTGACAGAATTTGCAATAAGTGTTAACCTATTAAAGGTTATTTTTCTTAGAAATCGGAGAAGTTCCTGATACATGCCAAAACGGAAAAGAAAGCCCAAGAACATACCTCCCTCGGACGTGAGCAACGAGGATGATATTGTGCTGCGTGAAACAGCACCTTTGCAGCTGCGTTATTATGGGGACCCGGTCCTCCGCAAAAGAGCCGAACCGGTCACCGAGATCGCATCGGCAGAACGCCAACTCGCTGTACAGATGTTAGAGACGCTCTACGCGACAGGCAACGGTATCGGGCTTGCGGCAACACAAGTCGGCATTTTGAGAAGACTTATCATTGTTGACATAGGTGAAGAAGACGATGAGGAATACGAGCCTTTGGTGCTATTTAACCCGGAAATTCTGAGTTCTGAGGGAGAAATTGTCGCCGACGAAGGATGCCTCAGTATCCCTGATGTGACGGCGGAGGTGAAACGTCCGGAGAAGATTGTCGTTGAGGGAATTGATGTCCAGAACGAATCTGTTCGTATTGAAGCCGATGGTTTGTTGGCACGTGTGCTGCAACACGAAATAGATCATCTCAACGGTGTGCTTTTTATTGACCGGATTAGTGGATTAAAACGGCAATTGCTGAAAGACGAATTGCTGAGAATACAACAAGCTGAACGCCCCATTTAATGCTAAAACCTGCGCACTGTCTGCAGAGGTAAATTTATGTTAAAACAGAAACTTGAACCTATCCTACAGGCGAAACTTGACCGACTTTATGCATGTCTGCGTGCTTATGAAAAGGTTATCGTCGCTTTCTCTGGCGGCGTTGATAGCACATTTCTCGCGGAGGCGGCACAGCATGCCTTAGCGGATAATGCACTCGCTGTGACCGCTATTTCGGATTCCTATCCGATCCGGGAAATGAGAGCCGCGCAAGATATCGCCAAACAGATCGGAATCCGCTTCGAGACCGTCCACACGCAAGAATTAGACCTTGAGGGTTACGCAAGCAACCCGACCAATCGCTGCTTTTTCTGTAAGACGGAGTTATTCGATAAGCTGCGTCCTATCGCTGAAAAATATGATGTCGGAACGATCGTCTACGGCGCGATCCCAGACGATGTCGGCGATCATCGCCCCGGAATGGATGCCGCAAAGCAGATGGGTATCCAAGCACCATTGATTGATGTCAACTTGGCGAAAGCAGAGATTCGCGAGATTTCAAAGGCGTGGGAACTCCCGACATGGGATAAACCGGCGTTTGCCTGCCTCTCATCTCGGTTTCCTTACGGCATGCGTATCACTCGTGAGTTGCTACGACAGGTAGATGCCGCCGAGCAATTTCTCTACGATTTAGGGATTCGACAATTCCGTGTCCGGCACCATGGCGACCTCGCCCGAATTGAGTTGGAGGCGCAAGAGATTTCGAGACTGCTTTCAAAAGCCGTGCGCCACGACATCAGCACGCACTTTAAAACACTCGGGTATGCGCATGTCACGCTCGACTTGCAGGGATACCGTTCCGGTAGCCTAAACGAGGGGGTTATGACTTCTTAAGGCGGAGAAGAGGATGTACAAGATCAAAGGTATTAGCCTTAAGACATACAAATCCACGAAAAAAATGCAACGGCGAAAGGGGCAATCGATTTCAACGGAACCTCCCGTTGAAAACAAGACACTCACACGAGCTAAAAAGGAATTGTTAGCAAGAAAAATTCAGGAAGATCGCGACGAAAATATTAACAAAAGTTTTGTGGGAAAATCAAGTCCGGTCTATTTAACTATAACTGTGATCGTATTGATTGCTCTATTTTTTGTTTTCATTGCTTGGGTCGTTAGCCAGTCATCATAAACCGTAAAAATTTAACATGTCCAACCAACAAACACAACAACTTATCGGCGTAGACTCCTTCAGTTGGAAGAAATGGGATGCCTGCACGCACTGTGGACTTTGTCTACCCACCTGTCCAACCTATCGAGAATTAGGTTTAGAAACGGATTCACCACGAGGTCGGCTATACCTCATGGGCAGTGCCTTCAAAGATGAGGATGCCACCCCGCTCAGCGAAGAATGGTCAGAATACATCTACCGGTGTTTAGATTGCCGCGCATGCGAAACTGCTTGTCCCTCCGGTGTCCATTTCGGAGAATTATTAGAACAAGCGCGTGCCATCTATGAACAGAACGCACCCCGCTCAGCGGTTTATCGCTTCTGGACGAACCTCGTCTTCAAACAACTTCTGCCCAGTAAAGAACGCCTGGACCTAATCTTTGAGTTGATGTGGCTCTATCAGCGGCTCGGTATCCGGTGGCTTGTCCAAAAAACGGGTATCCTGAAACTGATGGGACAACTCGGACAAATGGAATCGTTACTGCCGAAGATCCCACCGCCGCAACTGAAATATACAATACGCGACATTACACCCGCTGTAGGTGAAACCCGGTATCGCGTCGGATTCATACCAGGGTGTATTATGAACCAGGTTTTCACCGAGACGAATGTCGCAACGATCCGGGTCTTAGCACAGAACGGTTGCGAGGTCGTTACGCCACGAAAGCAGACCTGTTGTGGTGCCCTACATCTTCATAACGGCGTGCGAGATGTCGCTTCAGCTCTCGCTAAACAGAACATTGATGCATTTGAAGAGGAGAATTTAGACGCGATTATTATTAACTCTGCCGGTTGTGGTGCAACCCTTAAAGAATACGATGTACTCTTAGAAAACGATACCGCCTACGCGGCGAAAGCGGAACGTTTCAGTCATAAAATGCGCGACATCAGTGAATTCTTAGCCGAAATTGAGATGGTACCGCCGACAGGAGAAATCAAGAAACGTGTTACCTATGATGAACCGTGTCATCTCCTTCATGGACAAAGTGTGAAGGTGCAGCCTCGTAAAGTACTTGAGTCCATACCGGGGCTTGAGTTGATTGAGTTAACCGAATCCGAATGGTGTTGTGGGAGCGCAGGGATCTATAACATCACACAGCCAGAACTTTCGCAGGAGATTCTGGAACGTAAGATGACGCACATCGCTGAAACCGATGCAGATATCGTCGCAACGGGGAACCCAGGCTGCTTGCTCCAGATTCAACTCGGTATTCAGAAACATGGATTGTCTATGAAGGCGATGCATCCTGTAAATCTTTTAGACTATGCCTATCGTGGGATTGCCCCGGAGGATTTTTTGCCTGAGCAGTAGTGAAAGAAGTGTTCTATGTAGGGGAACGTCAATATAAGTTGTTTTCTGTTAAAATCAGCCGCGAAAACGTAGCCTGCATTCTCACTGCGAAGCAGGCGCGGGCGGATATACGAAGAAGATGCTTCAAATTTCAAATTCACTTGACCGAACTGCAAAGTAATTTAAAAAGAATGTTTTTATCAGATAAAGATATTATTGATTATATGGACAAAGGGAAGATCAAAATCTCCCCCGCGCCCGACTTGGAAACAC
>JAPPDN010000608.1 GCA_028824575.1 Candidatus Poribacteria bacterium
TCCTGCACAGGGGAGACTTATAGGCGAACCTTAAAACCTGTGATAAGCATGTAGTAGCCTCTGTTGAAATGCCTTCGGACGCGGGTTCGATTCCCGCCACCTCCATTCCCACAACTGATTCTGTTCTTGCCGACAATAGATTTGGTCGCGAAATAACATGGCTGAATTTACGAACATGCCACCTCGTATTCAAAAGACTGTGCGAGCGCATATAGGCGAGGATGAGGATGTCTGTTTGTGCCTCCTCGGGCGTTCAGATTTGCTGCGTCCGGATTTCGTTTTTATCACGACGCGGCGGGTGCTGGTTTTAGATGAACGGTATATAGGCAGCCTCGCCGTTTCTTATGCGAATATCCGGTGTAATCTGTTGTTCACCGAGATTCGTCATGTGAAATTGGTCCGCCAGTTCAGACATCGGCTACTCAGACAAGCGAGGCTTGAAATTGGCGTTCTGCGTAATGTTCATTGGATCGATAATATCAACTTCCGTTCAGCACGATGTGCCTACATCTACATTACAGATCAGATTGCAAAGTAGAAGAAAACGATGAAAGAATTCCTGACTTATTTCCTCGCCTCGTATAATGTCTGGTTTACGGCACCGTTAACTATTGTGTTCATATTTGCGCTCTTTCGGCTTGCTATGGGAGCAATGGACTTCGGTGATGCGGATGCCGATGCCGATGTAGATGCAGATGTAGATATAGACGCTGATGTGGATATAGATGCCGATATAGATATAGATGCCGATGTGGATATAGATGCCGATGTAGACGTGGATGCCGATATAGATGCGGATGCGGATGTGGCTGTAGATGCGGGCGGGCAGGGTTTCTCTTTCGGCGACGTATTTGGGTTTCTGAATGTTGGGAGAGTCCCGTTGATGGTTGTGCTGATGTCCCTATTTGGGACATGGGGTGTTGCTGGACTTATTGCCAACGCATCCCTTAATGTTCCAGAAAGACCCGGGTGGGTTTGGATATCGTGTGTTATTGCTCTTTTCTGTTGTTGTGTCTGTACGCGCTATATATCTCTCGCCCTTTCAAAACTATTCCCTGAAAGCGAGAGAGCCATCAGCGATGTACATCTCCTCGGTTTAAGTGGACGCGTTATTAGTGGACAAATTACCACAACTTTTGGGACAGCTCGTGTCCAAGTTCCGGATGGTCCAGAATTAACTGTCAGTTGCCGCACCAAATCCGATGAAGCCACTCCCGTCAAGGGAGATACTGTGATTCTCGTAAACTATGACCGTACAAAGCGGATTTTTGATGTGAAGAAAAGTGAAGTTGATTCGCGCTAATTCAGCGTTATAAAGGAGAATTGAACATGAATGCCAGTTTGTTTTTCACCATTATCGGCAGTGTTGTTGCGCTGATCGTTATTTTTCTGTTAGTCTATCGTTCGTTCTATAAAAAGGCACCCGCGGATGCGGCGTTAGTCATCTCTGGTGGACGAAAAAAACGCGTCGTCTTTGGTGGGACCCTTATTAACCCAATTACCAACACGCACCAACTTATTTCCTTAAATACGCTCCAGTTACCTGTTGAACGTACAGGACAAGGCGCGCTTATTACAAAAGACAGTTTACGGGTTGATATAGAGGCGCAATTCTATGTCAAGATTGAACCAAACGAACAAGATGTACTCAAAGCTGTCGCAAGTCTCGGTGATAAAACCCTAACCCCGGAAGCAGTTAATAAGCTCCTTGAAGGTAAACTTGTCGGGGTCCTACGAAGTGTCGCTGCAACTATGGCCCTTCAAGAACTGCACGAAAAGCGCCAAGAATTTTCTGACCAAGTTCAGGAAGCCTGTCGCGATGATCTTGAGCAAAACGGCTTTAAATTAGAAAGCGTTGCTGTCACGAATCTTGACCAGACCCCGCTTGATGCGCTTGACGAGAATAACCGTTTTGATGTTGTTGCAATTCAGACGATCAAGCAAGAGGTTGAAGATAAGCAGACGCAAACGGCTCGGATTGAGCACGAAAACAAGGTGAAGCGTGAAGAGGATCGTCTCAAAGCCGAACTTGAGATTAAGCAGCGCGAGGAGGAGACGGAAACGGAAGGGTTAGAGGTCGAGAGACGGCTTGAGTTTGCACAAGAAGAGCAACGGAAAGCCATCGCTACGAACAAGGCAGAACAGGAACGCGAGGTTGAAGCGCACAAATTTGAGCAACAGCAGGCTGTTGAAGAAGCGCGCATCAAACAGGAAGAGGCGGTCAAGTCCTCGGAGATTATGCAGAAGCAGCGGTTAGAGACCGCTCGGATTGAACAGGAACGCCAAGTCGAAGAGACAGAAATTGCGCAAAAGCAGGCAATCGAAATTGCGCGTGTGCAACAAGAACAGACGGTTCAGGAAGCAGAAATCGAGCGTAATCTTTCTGTCGAAACTGCCAAGATTGAGCAGGAACGCGCTGTAGAGGAAACAAGCATCGCGAGTCGGATCGTTCTGGTTGAGAAAGATCGCGAGGAAAAAGAGGCGCAAGCCGAAAACGCAATCCAGGTTTCAATGAAAGAGAAGGAACGCGAGGCGGCACTCACTGAACTCTTGGAGGTGAGTGCACAAAAGGCGAGAGCCGAAGCAGCAGTTTCAACAGCCGAAGCTATTGAGGAAGCGGAACGTCAAAGCAAAGTTGAACTGATCCGTGCCGAGCAAGAAGCCGATGAGGAACGGATTGCCAAAGAACGCAATGCGGATGCAGAGGCATACGCTGTTATAGAAGCCGCCAAGGCAGCCCTTGAAGCCGCTGAACTTGAGGCGCAGGCACAGAGAATTCTTGCAGAGGCACTGCTCGTTGAAGCGAAAGCGAAGGCTGATGGTGAAGAGGCCTCTATTGCTGCGAAGAATCAGGCGGATTCAAAAGTTCTCGTGAGTGATGCTATATTGGCACTCGTGGAATCACTCCCTGAGGTGACAGGCGAATTGATGAAACCCGCGGAACGCATTGAAAGCATCCGGGTACTTGACCTCGGAAACAATGGCAATGGGGGCGGCGGTATGAACCGTGTTCTCAGTTCGATTGTCAACGCTGGGGCAGCAGTCCCCTTGCTCAAGGAGATTGTTGGATTCAGCGGTTTAGACACCGAAAAGATTGCCCGGACTGTTCGGGATTACGCTTCCGGATTGGCGGTGGATGCACAAGTCAGTTCAGATGGTTCACCTGATGCCGGATTGGCGGTGGATGCGCAAGTCAGTTCAGATGATCCACCTGATGCCGATTAATTGACATTTTTTGTGAAGGTGAGTAGGGGTTGGGTAACCCAACCCCTACATCTTCCACCTTCTCTTTTGAATAGATACTGGCGGGGTCACCAAGCGACGGTCCCTTAAACGCCGGTGCGTATGAAAGGATGCACAAATGGATACTGAGAAACAGACGAAGACTGAAGTTAAAGTTCATTTTCTCTCTATTGATCGGGGGACAGGCGCGCCAATCGTAGTCCTGAAAGAGAAAGAGGACAGTCTAAACCGGATACTGCTGATTTGGATCGGCGAATCGGAGGCGGCAGCTATTCAGATGCATTTGGAAAATGTAGAACTCCCGCGCCCGATGACACACGATTTGCTGAAAAATATGATTCAGACGCTTGCGGCAAAGGTCATAAATGTGTGTGTACACTCGGTTGAACAGTTGAATAACCGTTGGACGTTCTATGCACACATCACTTTGGAAGTGAATGATAAGCCGATTGAAGTGGATTGCCGCCCGAGTGACGCTATTGCACTTGCGCTGCGCTGCGACGTGCCGATCTATATTGCCGAAAACGTGATTGCAGACCACGGATTCTCTGAACAGGAACTCGAGCAGGGCGAGCAGCACGACCCGAAAGATGTTTTAGAGAATTTAGATGACGACACACTGAAGCAGTATACAGTCTAACCTAAATTACAAGCGTGCCAGATTGTGGCTCTATCCCGTGTGTATGGGAACCCACCCGTACACTCGGGGACTGGCACGGTGTCACGACGCTTGTTTGCCAGAATGATTGTAGAATCGCGTAAACACCATGAACAATTCATTTAGCAAAAACTGCATCGTCCGCCATGAA
>JAPPDN010000931.1 GCA_028824575.1 Candidatus Poribacteria bacterium
GGTTACCTTGCGCTTGCAGCCGTCATCTTCGGGAACTGGCGACCCTTAAGCGGTGTATCTGCGTGCTTCCTTTTTGGATTCGCCACTGCCTTAGAACTCGCAAACCAATGGAACATTCCGGGCCAACTGCTGCATAGTCTGCCCTATATTTTAACAATGGTCGTACTCATCGGGTTTGTAGGGACATCGCGTCCGCCTGCAAGTTTGGGGAAGATGAAGTCGTAAGTTTATCAGACAAAACCTACCCAGTTTCGCTGTCTTCATCCACAAGCCCATAGTAACTGCCGTGGCGACTGTAGTAGCCATAGGACTTGGCGTGTTTCGGATTGATCATATTACAAAGCACACCGATGCCTTTCGTTGGGAAGGCTTCTGTCAAATGTCGTATCCCTGTGAGAATGTCAAACCGTCGGGTTTTTGTGATGTCAAAGACATAGACGATGGCATCAACAATGTTTGCCAAAATCATCGGATCGGCGACAGCACGTACAGGTGGTGAGTCAATTACAATAACATCATACTCGGTTTTTGCGAGTTCCAACCATTCCGTCATCATCTCTGAGTTGAGAAGTTCAATCGGATTCGGCGGTACGGTTCCGCTTGGGACTAAGAATAAATCAGGAATGCCGGTCTGCTTGACTGTTGCATGCAGGACATCATACCCATTTTCTGAGTTTAGATGGATGAGGGCTTCACTTAATCCGGGTTTGCGTGGGTCAGTGCGAGGGACAGGCAATTCAGACGCAGTTGTATCAGCCGCGCCCTCTACTTGAAGGAGTTGTTCTCTCGGAAAAGTATTGTGTTGCGAAGGTCTCCGCATATCGGCATCTATTAGCAAAACTCTATTGCCTCTCTGTGCAAGTGCGACGGCAAGATTCGATGAGATCGTACTTTTGCCCTCGCCGCGGGTCGCGCTTGTGACGAGAATCGTTTTCACGGAGGCACCAGGGTTCAGAAACGGCAGTTTTGCTTGTAGCACACGAAACGCCTCAGCCGTCCTTGAATCGGGCGCGTCGTGAACCATCAGCGGGAGCCGATAGGAGCTCCGCCTTTTGATAGACGGGAGTACACCAAGGAAACTCGGAGATTCAGGGAGTGCGTCCAATTGTCGGACAGCTTCCTCTAAGCGGAGATAGGTATCTTTAAAATAATTTTTGGCGACAGCGAACGTCACGCCGAGGAGCATGCCGACAAAAGCTCCTAAAACGAGATTCAATTTTAGCCGTGGTTTCAAGGGTTCTTCAGGTGCGCGTGCCTTATCCATCACCTTAATACTCTCCGAGCGCGCTTGGGCGAAAATCGCTGCCTCTTGCATTTTCGTTTCTAAAGCAATGACCTGAGCGTTGTAAATCTCAACGTCTCGCTTGAGGCGATAGAATTCTAATTGGTCAGGGGACCATTCACGGAGCTCAGTAAAGTGTGCGTTAATTTGAGCAGTAACTTCATCCTTTTGCTTCTTAAAACTAATAGCGGCTGCCTCTGCCTCATTGACTTTCTCTGTGAGTACTTGGTGGAGCGGATTATAGGAAGATGTCGTGCTTTTTATATCTTTCTCCTCTTTAGCAAGACGTGCCGCCGTTTCTGCAATCTTCTTATCAATAGCAGTCACTTCAGGATGCGTTATATCATACTTACCAAGAAGCTCTGCCTTATCGATTTCGTATTGGTTTAAATTATCTTGTAGTTTGGAGTGTGACGGATTTCGTGCAATAGTTTCCGATATGAGTTCTTCTGATAGACCTTCCAATTCTTCACGATAGGTAGCGCGTCTCAATTCAGCACCCACCAATTGGTTGATCAATTCGTTTTCCCTGACTTGGAGTGCGAGAATGATCTGTGCTTGCGTTCCACCTTCTGCATTTAAGGTAAGTTTCGGGTGCTTTTCCTGAAATGCAAAGAGTTCTTTTTCGGCATTTGTGAGATTTTCTTGTGTTTGATTCAGCATCTCTTGGGGGAGAGGTTTCTGCCACCACTCCATTCTCTCAACCGTTTCGGCTTCAACGACGGTCTGAAATACAGCAGCGATCCTATTGGCCAGATGCTGCGCCCGTTCCGATACGTGCTGCTGCACAGCCCGTGCACCCCGCTGCTGCACAGTAATAGTAATCACTTTCCCATCCGGTGATTCTTCGACCTTTAACTGCTCGTCAATAAGGGTTTTGATGAAGAAATCTTCCCACTCGGTATCTGTGAGTTCTCCCTGCTCTGTAGCATCTTGATCGAGGGCAATATTCAACACATCTGCAAGCCACATGACAATTCGCCCGCGATGAACGGGCAGTGGGTCAAGAAGTCCCTCATTTCTGAGTTGACGTACTGCTGGTGTAATCACAAGGTCCCGTGACTGTAGCTGCGCGGCGAAAGCACTTACAGATGTCCCCCCAATTAACCCGGATATCGGTAACTGCGAGAGTAGGGAGGAAGCGGATTGACCATCTAAAACACGAATCGTGGTTTCGGATTGAAAAACCGGTGGCGTGAGATCTGTTATGAGAAACGCCGCGAAAACGGAAAGCAAAAAAATGAGAAGGACACTCCACTTATTCCGAAAGAGTATCCAAAAATAGTCTAACAATCGAATTTCTCTAACTTCTTCAAGGTGCCTATCAACTGTCTCTGGCATCTGTAACCTCGTTCTATTTCCGTACTGCCTTATAGGTGTATTTCCCAGGGTATATCCGCAATTAGTTGTATCTGATGAGGACGGTGACAAGTAGGTTCACAAATGATGTTGCGAAGGTAATCACCCGCCAATCTAAACGGGTCCGTTCACGGACACGGAGTTGATCTTTCGGGTTCAAATAAATTTCTGAGTGGACCTGATCGAAATTCAATTCTGTCTCTGTTCCATCAGCACGCGTCAGGAGACATTTTTTCGGGTTTGCCCTTTCCTCGTTGAAACCGCCTGCCATAGCAATAGCTTGTCCCAAAAGAACAGGTTCGGTAATCACGTATTGTCCCGGCTTTTCGACTGCGCCTGTAACGCTTATTTTTGCTTCCGCCAACGGCACATACAATGTATCGCCTGGTCCTAACATGGCATCAACCTCTTCTGCAGCGAGATTGACTACAGTCCGTTCTTCGCTCGTGATGATTTCCGATTTGTGCAAATCCGCGAAATCTGTTCTCGACCCACCGGCAAGTTTCAACGCTTGTGTCGCTGGCACTTGCGGTTCGGTTATCGGATAAGCACCAGGGGCAACAACCGCGCCTATAACACGCACGGGGCGCTGTTGAAAAACAGAAGGAACGAATATAGTATCATAATTTTTCAAGAGAACATCGGGCCCCCCCGTGTTGATGAGATCAACATAATCAATTCTTTTGAACAGTTGTCCATCGCGCCAGATAGAAATATCCGTGAGGTCGGCACGTTCATAGTTGATTGAGGCGGAGGCAAGTGCTTGAAGAAGATAAACCTGTCCAATTTCAAAAACGTGTAAATTTCCACGCGCTCGCGGTTCAATCGCACCGAATACAAGAATCGTTCGTTTTGGTTGCATGAGCGTTACAAACACACGGGCTGTCGGGAGATGTTTGGAAAAAGCGGACTGCATTCGCGCCTCAAGCTCAGAAACCGTGAGCCCGGCAACCTTGATGAGTCCAATAAGCGGATAAGAGACATAGCCATCTTGTTGAACCGGCACTGGAATGCGCTCTTTGCTATATTCAGGATATCCATCAACAGTGACAACAAAACTATCGCCAACTGCCAACTTATATGTAGACAATTCCGGTGTCTTTGCGACTTTCAAGGGAACTTCCGTGCCGACCGGCGGATTTTCGGCAGCAGTGTCTGCGGCGAAAGTAAGGACAGAAAAACTGAGGTATACCAAAGTGAGTAGAGATATTAGAGTTATTTTAATGGGAAGTTTTGGACTACAGCGTATGCCTTTAAAGAATTGTCGGCGTAGAGAAAATATGTTCATGAAAAATCACTATTAACCTTTTCAGAAGATTTGGTTTCTTTGTTGATTCCGAACCTTGGGTTCTTCGTCATTTCTTCAGATTGCTGAAATATTTTAACAGATATTTATCAATAA
>JAPPDN010000375.1 GCA_028824575.1 Candidatus Poribacteria bacterium
CTCGATGTCAAGAGGATCAATATTCGCATTTTTAATCGCCCAGCGTGCGGCATGGACACAGAGATCTGATGTAGCGACTTCGTCTTCAGCGATGCGGCGTTCGGCAATGCCTGTGCGTTGACGAATCCAGTCGTCAGTCGTATCCACCATTTTCTCAAGATCAAAGTTGGTAACAACCTGTTCAGGGAGGTAAGAACCTGTTCCTGTGATAGTTGCATGTCGAAGTTGCGTCATTGTGTCTCTCTTGGCGTTTTTGGCGTTGTAGGGGCATACTCGCAAGCCGAAACTTGCCCTCAAATCTCGTTTGTTGAAGCCCCCATCCGGGTGACTTCAGAGGTTTTTCTGACCGGCACCTTACCTACGCTTCGTCAGTGGATTTTAGCACAGGGCGTCCGTTATAATGTCCACAGCTGGAGCAGACACGATGAGATACGATCGTGTCTCCGCAATATGAACAGACGCTTGTGGTTTTATAGTAGAGCGCATTATGGCTCCGCCGCATTCTTTTTTTCGATTTTGACGTTTTCCGTTTTGGATGCGCCATCGGTTATCTCCTTACAATTCTTTGTGGTCATGATAGTCGTGAGCTGAGTTTATCTCCACAATTCAATATCTGTTATGGCCTTAACTCTTTTCGAGCATTTTTGATAGCACCGCAAACGGATTAGAGGGCGAGGCTGGTGCCTCATCCGTTGGTTCGCAGGAACACGCGCTAATATTGAGTTCCGCACCACATTGTGGACACAATCCTTCGCATGTTTCGGAACAGAGCGGCCACGCCGGTATTTCCAGGACAAGTGCTTGCCGGACGTCTTCTGAAATATCTAAAGTTTCCCCGTCATAATATCGTTCATCTGCCTCACTCTCTTCTGACGATTCGCTACCGATAGAGAATAGCAGCTCAAACGCTGTTGCTATATCCACCTCAAACGGCGTGATACAGCGTCCACATTCTACCAAAATTTTCGTTTCAATATCCGCTGTCACATAAATATTGTCGTCGCCTTGACGAAACAGACGGACTGCACAGGACAAGGCGTTAAGAAATTCTACCTCCTCATAATTCAAACCGAGCGGAGCAGGCGGCACAAGTGCTTCGTATGCCTTGGAGTCCTCGTGTCGAAAGTCTTTCATGTCGAACACTAACGTGTCTCTTACGCCGTCCTTCATGTTGAATTTTACCTCAAGCATCTATCGAGCAGTCTTCAGGTTTTCCTTGTTATACAAGGGTGGCGAACACGCGGGCTGTCGTTAGTAAAATTAAAAATCGACTTCTTCTTCGATTCTAATAAGTTGGGTGTCACCTTTCACAGCTTCAAGCGTCCGAATCTCGGCAAGTGCGGTTTTCATATTCTTTTCCCGCGCGCTGTGTGTCAGCATAACAAGCGACACAGTCTCCATACCGTGCGGGTCCTTTTGAATGACAGAGGCAATGCTAATCTGCCAGTTCCCCAGGATAGTACCGATTTTCGCGAGCACCCCAGGGCGATCCGCAACTACAAAACGGAGGTAATAGCGCGTCTCTATATCGTCAATCGGAGACACATCAACTTCTGCTTGTGCCCCAGCAAGCCACGCTCGCGAAATGGGCGTGCTTGTACCTTGTTGCACGGATTTTCCCGCGTCAATAATGTCTGCAACCACAGCACTCGCCGTCGGCATCTCACCCGCGCCCTGTCCATAAAAAAGCGTGGGACCGACTGCGTCACCAATGACGCAGACCGCATTGAATGCGCCGCCGACGTTCGCCAACAGACTCCGTTCCGGCACGAGGGTCGGGTGCACGCGCGCCTCTACACGGTTGCCACCGCTTAACTTCGCGATGGCGAGCAGTTTAATAACGTAACCGAGTTCGCGCGCATATTGGATCTCTTTTTGCGTGATGTTGGTAATGCCCTCGACGTGAAATTGCGACAGCGAGATATTGCTCCGATAGGCAAGGGCAATCAGAAGAATGAGTTTCTGTGCTGCATCAATACCTTCAACGTCAAATGTTGGATCGGCTTCGGCATATCCTTTATCCTGTGCAGCTTTAAGGATGTCCGAGAAATCAACACTGCGTTCATGCATCTCAGTTAAAATATAGTTACAAGTGCCATTTACAATGCCGTAGAGGGAGTGGATTTGGTTGCCTGCGAAGCTTTCTTGGAGCGTTTTGATAATTGGGATGCCGCCAGCAGTGCTTGCTTCAAAATTGAGACTCACTTGATGCTCTGAGGCGAGTTGGAACAATTCACCGCCATGTTCTGCCAGCAGGGCTTTATTTGCTGTGACGACATGTTTACCGTTTTGGATCGCGCGTTTAATGAGCGTGTGTGCATCCGTGACACCGCCAATCAACTCGACGACGATATCAATATCTGGATTGTCAACGACTTCTGTAGGATTAGTTGTCAGGCAGTCCGCGGGAAGCTCAACGCCCTCTCGCGTTGCAGGGAGTGTTCGTTTGACTATTTTTTTTAGGCGTAATTCAATGCCGCTGTTTTTGGCAATGAGCGTATTCTGATTTAATAGGATCTTGGAAACACCGGTGCCGACGGTACCCCAGCCTAAGATGCCAACATTAATGTACGACTTGTCCACTACTACAACTCCCCCTTTCTTTGCTGTTTGCTGCGCGGCGTGTGATCGGAACGCCGACAAATCAAATTATATATCAGAGATCGGGGCGACTGGATTCGAACCAGCGACCTCTTGAACCCCATTCAAGCGCGCTTCCGGGCTGCGCCACGCCCCGTTAGTTAACAAAATAATCCACTTAATTGTATCATAACTCCTGACAAAAGTCAAATAAAAAATTGGCGATCACAGGAAAGCTTCAGTCTGTATACAGCAAACGGATGACTTCCCTGTTTGTTGTTCAGAGGGACTTGTAAGGCGAGGTTTCGCACCTCGCCCTTGCTCTTGTACACGGGATTGGTAGGTCTATGCGAAACCCATCTCTTTCAGGTTTCTCAGGCTAATACCTAAACTTTCAAACGGGTCGCGTTCGTAGCAGCTATCTTGTTCGATGATATACCACTCTACGCCTGCATAGACACAAGCATCTCAGATGGCAGGCCCATTAAGGTTCGCCTCACCGATTTCCGCAAAACGTTGTGAGGAACCGTCCATCGCCATGTCTTTAAGATGGATAATGTCGGCGCGTCCTTTTAATTGACGTACCCATTCTGCTGGGTCGCCACCACCGTGCTGAATCCAGTACGTATCAAGTTCACTCTTAAAATAGTTCGGATCGCTTTCGGCATACAAAATCTCTAAACCGGTACGCCCATTATAGCGTTCCAACTCGAAACTATGATTGTGATAGGAAAAGGTCAAACCGCCTTCGGCGAGTCGTGCGGCGACTTCGGATGCCTCTTTCGCAAATGTGGCGTATCCTTCAGCACTACGGTATTCACCCGGAAGTCCGCCAATTGCAGCATGCTTGCATCCCCACAGTTGATGTTCATCAATGACAGCTTGCGGTTCATCACACATCCTTTGGTAACTGGTATGTGTTGCGATAATGCTGATACCTTCACCGTCAACGATGTTTTTCAGTGCTTCCGGTTCAATCGGACCGAGTGCGGAGCATTGCACCGCTTCATAACCGAGTTGCCGAACCTTTTTTATTGTTTCCACGATATCCGCCTCGGTTTTGGTAAATTCCCTAACAGTATAAAGTTGTGCTGCGATCTGCTTCGCAGAGAGCGCGTTTTGTGTTGCCATAATAACTCCTTATTTTTCGCTTATGCTATTTTCGGCGAATAGTATACCCGAAAAAAATGTACAGGTCAAGTTAATCTCAGAATCAAGCAGAGCCATTCAGTTCTCGGTTTTTTCGTCCAATTTTGGACCCCCAGGTCCGGTAGGTGCGGTTTCCTAACTGCATCATAGGTGTCAATTTAAGAAAAATAACCGTCGCTACTCCCAGGCCGGTAGGTTCGGTTTCCTAACCGAACCGGATACGACGCGGAAACCTTGATGACTTCAAAAACCCTCTTCAGTCCCGTAGGGACGGCATCTGTGTAGAATGTGTCTCCGCCAAGAACCAAGCCCC
>JAPPDN010000834.1 GCA_028824575.1 Candidatus Poribacteria bacterium
AGGTTAACATCTGTCAACCAAAACCAATATCGGAGCTGAAAACTAAATCGCTCTGGGCGGGTATAAATATATGTTGAAATAAAAGGGCAGATTTGATAATCTTAGGAGGTAGAACAGCGAGGCAGGATGGAGGTAAAAATGCGTTCACCCAATATAATTTTAATGATGTGCGACGACCTTGGATATGGCGATGTCGGATTTAACGGAAATGAAATAATCAAAACTCCGAATTTGGACAGGCTGGCGAGTCATGGGATCCGATTTACGCGGTTTTATGCGGGAGGCCCGGTCTGTTCCCCGACGCGGGGGACGTGTTTGACCGGGAGACATTATTTTCGATACGGCATCACACATGCCAATCGTGGGCACTTACCCGCACAGGAAATAACACTGGCGCGCATGCTAAAATCGTTTGGCTATGCAACCGGACATTTTGGAAAATGGCATCTTGGAACGCTGGACCCGAATTATTCGGGGAAGCCTAATCGTAATCCGGCACGTAATTACGCGCCGCCGTGGGAGCGGGATTACGATGCGTCTTTTGCCACGGAGTATGCAGTGCCAACTTGGGATCCCGCAGTAGGTGTCCAGAGCGATGGTAGACGTTCGGACCGACCGTGGGCATCGCCTTACTACGAGAATGGAAAACTAACTACCGAGAATCTAAAAGGGTGTGATTCCCGGGTGTTGATGGATCGCGCAATCGCATTTATTGAACAAACGCTTGAAAAGGGCGAACCGTTCTTTACGACAATCTGGTTTCACGCGCCGCATACTCCAGTCTTTGCCGGACCGGAATACCGCAAAATGTACGCCGAATACAGCGAAAATGAGCAACACTATTACGGCTGTATTACCGCAATAGACGATCAGGTCGGACGCTTGTATCACACTTTGGCAGCATGGGGCGCATCCCAAAACACGATGATCTGGTTCTGTTCGGACAACGGCCCCGAAGGACGCACAGGTCAGGAGGGTCGTAACCGGGGCTCAACAGGTGGCTTGCGCGGACGCAAACGTTCTTTGTTTGACGGTGGTGTCGGCGTGCCTGCACTCTTGCACTGGCCGGGTCATGCAGACCCCGGACGCGTGGTGGAAATGCCGTGCAGCACCCTCGATTATTTCCCGACAATCGCCGAAACTATGCAATTTGAAATGCCCGATAATCGTCCTATTGACGGTATCAGTCTGCTACCGACCATTGAAGGAGACATGACGGAACGTCCGACCCCTATTCCGTATCGGTTCAATAGTGGAAAAGAGGCGATGTTTCACGCACCGACCATCGCTATGATGGATAACCGATATAAATGCTTGACCAATCTATCAAGTGATGGCAGCGAAGATTTGTGTTTTGATATGATTGAAGACCGCGCGGAAACCATCAACTTGGCAGATGAACAACGCGAGCGGTTAGGGCAAACCCGCGAGTCCCTGCGTCAATGGCTCCATTCGTGTGAGGTGAGTCATAATGGTGGGGATTATGATGAGGCGTTTGAACCTGTTGCGCCGTTTGAAGATGTCACAGGAGATTGGAAGTGAAGAAGAAACAGAAATTAGTCCAAGGTCATATTTGTCTCTAAAAGCGGACTATTTCTGTTTCAATTTAGCCCAGATCGTTGTGAGCAGTTGCGGTTGCGGCCGGACAGACAAGGCAAACGCTGGATCAAACCAATCTGCCTCTTTATTTGTCCCATGCCGTGTCAGTTGTTTTAGATCACCACCGTTTAAATCGGTTTTGTAAAGTTGTGTGTCCGAAACATTTCTGCCCTCTCTTGGCGGTTTTTCAACGATATGTTCGTAGATAATTTCACTGCCATCCGGAGACCACACCGGATTGACTTCCGAAAGCGCAGGGTCCCCAGTCGGTGCCAGAACCCGCTTCACTTCTTGTCCGTGACGATCCGCAATGAAAAGTGCGCTATCTTGTCCAAGTCCCAACTTTCCCCAAGAGAAGGCGATTGCGTCCCCTATTGGAGACCACGCAGGTGTTTCCATTAAGGGTAGTTCTTCGGGCAAAAACGACTCTTCAACACGCGTCTGTACGTTAAAAAAGACAATTTTGGTATTCACCAGCGGTCCAATCCCGTTTATAAACGGAACGTTCACAACAAAGGCTATCTCGGTTCCATCAGGGGACCAGCTCGGATCTGCCACCGCGTGACCCACCCAAGTGATTCGCTGTTCAACCCGGTCATCTATCGATGCAATGTGGAGTTCCCGATTGTCGTGCCAACGTCCTTTCTGATAAGCAATCCATTTTCCGTCGGGCGACCACGTGGGCGCACTTCTATGCGTCGCCTCGTCAAAGACGCGTCGCACATCTGTTCCATCCGCGTCCATGAGATAAAGGTCGGCTTCTCCATCACGACTGGAGACAAAAAGAATTTGTGTGCCTGTAGGTGAGAAGGCGGGCATATAATCCTGGCTGGGGTGGTGCGTTAAATTGATTTGTCGACTGCCATCGGGGTTCATCAGATGGATTTCCCTATTACCGTCTCGGTTGGATGAGAATGCAATTTTAGAGACTCCCGGTGTCTGAGCGAAGACGAGGCAAGCACTTATACATAACAGATTGAAAATCAAACCACATAAAATAAACAAATTCATATTTTTCATAAAAGTATCCTACTCCTGTTTTAATTTGCTCCACATTGTTGTGAGCAATTTTGTATTAGGTTGGACGGGCAACGCTGCAGGGTCAAACCAATCACTTGCATGATTATTCCCGTGATGTGTCAGTTGTTTAACCGCGCGACTGTTGATATCGATCTTGAAGATTTGTTGTGTCTTGTCTATGCCTTGTGTATACGCAAGCGCATTTTCATTCGGAGACCAGACAGGCAGGTAGGCTCTAAGACCTTTTTTACTAACAATCTGCTTAATCCGCGTCCCATCTCTGTTTAGAGTATAGATTGTTCCCTGATCAGCTAAGTCGGCATCGGAAGGTAGTGTGGAAAAAGCGATTTTATCACCGCTCGGAGCCCATGCAGCGTAATTGGGGCGTAGCGGACGCGCGCCTCCGGCGGGATTGAAAAGTTTGAATGTGTCTTTTTTGTTTGTTTTTAAATTCAGAACGGAGAGTTTTCTCTCAGGAAACCAATGTGATGAGATAAATGCAATCTCTGCCGCGGTTGGAGACCAGTCCGGATTACCTCCATGTTCGTTGACCCGTACGACCCTTCTCTCTTTTTCGCCCTCTATCGTTGCCGTGTAGATGGCTTCATCGAAATATTGAAGGTATGCGATTTCTTTTCCATCTGCAGAAAAAGTGGGGTGGTTTCTACGGTCTGAACGGTCAAAAATCTTCTGGACGTTTTCTCCGTCAGCGTCCATTAAAAAAAGATCAGGAATCCCTTCATTTCGGTCGGAGACGAACAAAATTTGGTCTCCGGTCGGGGACCAGACAGCGGACGTATCATTGGCGCGGTGCCAAGTTAACCGAACCTGTTCACTTCCATCAGGATTCATCGTATAAATTTCCCCGTTGCCATCACGCCAAGAGGTAAACAAGATTTTTGGCGTTTTCGGTGCTTTCGCCCACGCACAATAACTGCCGAAATTGAATAGCACTAAACCGAGAAAATAAAAAACGAGAAAAAGTTTGGTGTTCAGGCTATAACACATTTCGGATTTAAAATTTTTCATTCTGCTTTCCTCCGCGCTGTCGCCCATGGTTAAGCCTATGGCACTAATTCTAACCCAAGTTGCTACTAATGGATTTTGGTGTTTTTGCAATATAATACAAGGAATGGAAATGTAATACAAGGAACGGATTTAGTCTAACCCCAGACTAAATCCAGTCTATTCCGAGACTAAATCCGGTATTTCTGCGTATTTCAATGAGGTTTCAACCATTTTCCTCACCCCGTAGGGGTGCTATTGCTTCGCAGTGAGAATAGAAATGGCGTATCTAACCTCTTGCACTCCAGATGAAGATTAAGAATTTAATCGGGTAATTCTATGACGTGTGATTAACGAGTGAATCGGTTCGTAGTAGTGCGATTCTGCGGCGTACGCGAAGAAACACCCAAGCAAAA
>JAPPDN010000970.1 GCA_028824575.1 Candidatus Poribacteria bacterium
AATCCCAGCAACCGTTTTTTTACCTTCATCGGATCTCTGCCAGAGAGTTTCAGCATGTTTCCGATCAAAGGCAAAGCCGCGACTTTTTAACAATTTCCGATCCGCTGAATGCTCAAAATATCGGTTCACCGCACGGGGTGACATCTGATACACGACCCATTCTAAGTTGGGCATTTGCGTGAGATATTTATCAACCACAATCTCTTGGAATTCCAACGGTCCCCCCGAAATTGCGAGGTTATACGCCACCGGGGTCTTTTGGTTTTCCGCACCATAAAATATTTCCGCTCGAACACCGGCTGCACCCCGCGAGTCCCCTAAGGATACAAGTTTGAGTTGATCTTTTATCCGCCAGAAAATCGGCATCTTCTCTGAAAAAATGCTGTCGTAGTCATAGCGTTCTTCAACGGATCGGTTTTCGAGAATCTTTTGTCCGACATCGTGATAGAGCGGAATGTCAGGGTCTAACGCAAGTGTATCACTGGTGTAGAGACTCTTCAGTTCGTTGAATTGCTGGTACGGATAAAGGTGAAGTGTATGCGAACTTCCTACTTTTGCCTTTCCGATTGCTTGCGGTTGATTATCGTAGATTGCCCAATGCGCGACGCGGAGTTTTTGGTTTCTTTTGAATTTGCCCTCAATGCGTTTCCGGACGCTGTACTCGTAAAAGACAAGTGCCTCTCGATAAGGCGCAATATCGGCAAGCGTCGGGATTTTGGATTTCGCGAGCAGTTTTACCTTGAGCCGGATCGGGTCACTCATGTCTATATCTAACAATCTGCCATCCGGTGCGATCTCCAAGTCGATTTCTACGCCAAACTCTTCGGCTTCAACGTTGTAATAAGTTGTGTCGGCTTGCAAACGACTCCCTACAATACTCATACCGAGTTCAGTTCTGCGTTCCACATCATTAATTTTCAGTGTTCCGACCTGTTGATGGACGGTATCTTGAACGGGTATTGGTAGCTCGGAGAAAGTGATCTTCTCTGTAACATCCTTCTCTCTGAAGGTGCCATCCGCTGCAATTTCAAGTTCAATATCAATGCTATCGTCTTTCGCCTCTATATCGTAGACAGTCTCACCATCTTCTCTTTCGCGATCAACATCGCTAATAGGCACATCCCCGATTTCGCGGAGCGCAATTTTCTGGATAGCCTCAGGCACTTCATCAAACGATATATCCTTAGAAAATCCATCAACACTTATAAGAAAACACATTATAATACAGAAGGTAAAAAAACGTTTCAAGCATCGGCACTTCTTCAAAAGGCAGACCTCCTTTAATTATCTCTGAATACCCTCGCAAAATTGTATCGCCACTGAAGTGCGAAACTCATTCCGATTTGTCCATTTAGAGGACTAACGAGCAACCGGTTCCATTCATTCTCGTTTGGCAAACGCGCGAAGTCTTTGTAATTTTCCACCACCCAATTATCCGCTGCGTCAACAATTCCTAAAGTTACTGGTTTAGCCTCGGCTATAGAAAGTAGGCTCTCAATCTCATGTTCCGGTATCGCATCTTTATCCTCACGTGCGCGCTGGTCATTTTTCTTTCTGAAGTCTTTTTCTGCCTCAAGTACCAATCTTTGTACCCGATTCTCCTCCTGCATTGCGTCAACGATGCGGAGTAGGTGTGACGCGCGCCAATCACTCTGATTGATGTACGCCAGAAATCGAAAAATCTTTTGTACCCACGCCTCGCTTTGACTCAGTAACCAATCTCGGTGTTTTCTCGCTATTGTGGTCAAATTAAAATCTGATAGTTGGGTATTGAACAAATAGTGCCACTGAATGACCTGAATTCTCAACGGTGGAGATAATTTCTGTTCTTGGTAGTCAGTCAACATAATAAGCGCATCATATTCACTCCCAAGAAGCCTCTCGTAGGCTGATAAAAAAGGTTCGCTGGTGGCATAATTTCGAGAGGGTGCTTTTACACCTAAATCAAGATCTGGTATGTCAACACCTCGTGCCGGATTCAAACGAAGCTGAGGTATTTCAACGTCTTGAAAAGTCACGGTTTCAAGAATAGCAACAAAAAGCATTTCAATAACGCTGCCAACTGTCTTCCCGTCAAGATTGGGAAGTGTTTGCTGGTCACGAAGCTGCTCATACCAATGTGGCAAATTTTGACGACTCCCAAAACGTAAAAGTACCGGTTCAAGCCTTTCAAGATTTACACCTTGGAGAGCATGATTTAATTCAACGATAGTTTGATCCAATCTTTCTCGGAGCAGATTACGCAATCCTGCTTTTGTCAGCATAAGTTATCGGCTCCTGAAAAAGGTGAAGTTGTTGTCCCTTAACGTTTTCCAACGAGGTTACACGGTTTTCTAAAATTTTATCAAGCACCCATCCTGCGAATACAGGCGGAATAGCGTTGCCATATAACGCATATTGATTATAGACAGAAACAGCAGAACAGTGATCATCCGGAAAACCTTGTAAACGCGCATATTCTACGTTTGTCAAGCGCCGATATCGATCTCCGACTTTGTAACGCTCATAATGTCGACTTGTAGCTGCCGTAAGTGTTGGCGCGATACCATCAATGCCAAACACTGTGTAGCCCATGCGAGCTCCTCTCTTCTGATTATAGAGGAGTTGAACACCATCAAGAAATCTATTAATCCGTGTGCTTTCTTCTAAACGTTGTAAAGTGCTCTCCGTGAAGTCAAAAGTTGGGTCAACCGTAGGTTGCAGGACGCTATGTAACGCTACAATCGGTTTCGCCTCCGAGAAATGTTCCAAGTTACACGAAAAAAAACGTTGACGAAATGCCAAACCCCAATTGGCAAACCTCCGACGATGTCTTTCAATCTCAATCCAACCTGACATATCTGTGAGCCAGCGAAAATTACCTTCCAAACTTTCTGAAAGATCCGTTGACTCTGCAAGTCTAATCGTAGGATAATTATCCTTTACATCCAAGGAGCCTAATATAAGCACGCGCTCGCGATTCTGTGCTAAGCCGAAGTGTCTCGTATTGACCAAACGCCACTCGATATGATAGCCGAGTTCTGTGAGTGCAGAAAGCACTGTCGCAAAATGGACACCTTTTTCCATTAAAAGTAACCGCTTCACATTTTCCAAAATGAAATAGCGCGGACAATGTGTTCTTAAAACCTCTACAATAACCGAAAAAAGCAGTCCTCTTGGATCGCGAAAACCCTTTTTTTGCCCAGCACTACTGAACGGCTGACAAGGAAAACCGGCCGTGAGCAAATCATGCGAAGGAATCTCATGCGTCAATTCCCGAATATCGCCTTGACGAATTTCAGCGTCACCAAATTGACTCCGATAGACTTGACAGGCTTTCGGACAAATATCATTTGCCCACAACGTCTGAAGACCTTTCTGGGCAGCAGCTAAACGAAAGCCACCTATTCCCGCAAAAAGTTCAACTGTTGTCTTAATCGCTTCAGAAGCCATTCGCTGTTTTCCTTATTGTGGATTTGATTCAAAAAGTGCCGTCTGTTTAGAAGCATACAAGGCAGAAGACGTAGATTTTCTCATCGGTATAGCTTCTCCCCAAATTGCTTCTAAATCTGGAGTGCATGCATAATCTTTGAAAAAGCGTGAAACATCGTCTGATTCTCTTGGCTTGGCAAGTCTGTTTTCAATGAGTTCAACATTGTGGGAATCCAGTTCAATCCCTATTGATTTTCGCCCCAATTGCGCTGCCACAACCAGCGTTGTCCCTGAACCTGCGAACGGATCCAAAACAACATCACCCGGATTTGTCGAAGAGAGAATAATCCGAAGGAGAAGTTGGATAGGGGCTTGCTGGTTGTGCAAACGATTTCCATCGGTATCGCGCAACGCTTCATCGCCAGCAAAATAACCGGAGGTTAACTCATCGAGGAAGGAGAGGTCTACGCTTGCCGCAAAGTCACTGCCATCCAAAGCAGTCGTGCAATTTTCATGGCGGACGATGCAGTTTTTGCTAAATGAATTGTTCATGGTGTTTACGCGTTTCTACCATCATTCTGGCAAACAAGCGGCGTGACACCGTGCCAGTCCCCGAG
>JAPPDN010000711.1 GCA_028824575.1 Candidatus Poribacteria bacterium
GTAGAGATCATCTGTGCGGGGTATCGTTCCGCTGCAACTGGAGAGGTTATCGCTATTGAGTGATATAGAATTATGTGAGTATGCGCGTTGCTCCAGCGCGCATACCATCCTCATTATACCTTTCGCACATAACCCTTGTGAGTTAAGTGAGTTTTCTACGGCAAAGCGTCAATTATTACATCTCCAATTCCACGACAGCTTCTTCATTCGTTGCAATTTTTCCTATAATCATTGAGTGTACGCCCTAAAGTTAAAGCCGATGCCATAGGCTGCAGGAAATCCAACACGCGCACCGTAGGATTAAGTACATCATATTTTAGATCGGATAGCGTTTTTGATCTGACGGAAGTAATAGAGGCTCCAGTATCCAGTGCTAAATTGATCCTTCTGGAGTTATTATTAACACCATGTACTACAGTTTCAATTATTATCAAACCACTTGGTACTCGCTTTAGAGGTATTTCATTCATTATAATAGATACATTCTATCTTCAGGTATTTCGCCAGTGTAATGTATTGCAGCATTACCTACATATTCACTGGATGCTTTATCTACATCGCGGCGTGAAGGGCTCCAGACTGTAACTATACCAGAAACAAGCTGCGTCGTTTCCGGATTAATAACACAGTCAACGATAAACAGCCATTGATTAGGGTATTTATCTTCCATTTCTTGTATAGTCATGCGCCTTGCAGTTCCCGGCATTATTATGTTCTCGTGGTTCATCTTAAACCCCCTTGAATCTGTTACAGCACGCGGAGCAGTTTCCTACTACTTCCAAACACCCTCAGTTAATCATACCATATTAGGACTTACGCAATTTTCTTACGGACAGCGACTACCGGACACCGCTGACGAGGTTTTATAGTAAAATCCGAAAATAAGTTTACACTTGTAGCCTAAACTTTTAGTTTGGGTTTCCTTGTAGCATAGGAAACCGTTGGTTCCTGTGGCATATAACTTCAAAGTTCACACGACGATACGAGTGTATAAGTAATTACGAAATCTACTATAAACTTCGCCAGCGAGGAAGCTGCGTAAGTCCCAACTATATTGTGGGGCACTATGCATTATAACACAAAATCGCGTTGCGTGCTAATGCATAATTTTTCCCACTATCCACTAATTCCGGTGGCTTCGAGTTGAGCAATCTGTTTCACCCACGATTCCCGGATTTCTGGGGAATAGTCGCCAGGGAGCAGCGATTTGCGTGTGCAATTGAGAAGTGCCTGTAAGGTTTGATACTGTCTTATGGGTCCGATATTGGGAAGGATTCGATCTTCGGCGACAGCAATAATTTCATCTATTGTGAGTTCACCTGTTTTTTGTGAATTCGTCTTGAGAAGACTGGCGGCTTCAAGATCGGAGCGCAGTGAAGCGAAACTCGCTGCAGAATAGTCCGCAGTTACTTTCAAAAGCCGCTCGGCTTCCGCCTCAGAAAGGGAAGCGGTGCTAACTTTCGCAATCGTCCAGCGCAGGAAAGCCTCACGATCTTCACCCCTCGGATCGAGTACCGGCACCACGATATCTCCGACTCTACCCTCGCGCCGCAGGTCAGGGGAGAGGTTATAGATACGTGCGGTCATCAGGAGCCACGTAATATTGCCACGGAGTTGTGGGTCTGACATCATCGCCTGTATTTTGCCAGTCAACCGCCGCTCCGTACTGTGTGCATCCTGCCCGACACCACCGAATTGCGTATCGGCTTCATCAACGAAGATCAGCACCTTCACGAGTGCCATCAGCAATCGTCGGAGCCGTTCAAAGATAACATCTGTCTGTCCGAACCACATGCTTCGGATGTTCTTGAGGACAAGGACAGGAATATCGAGTTCACCGGCGAGTCCCTCGAAAATAAAAGTTTTTCCGCTGCCGATAGGACCACAAACGCTCATTCCGGGGATGGCATCGGGACCGGTTGAAGTAATACGCGGGATCAGCTGCGTCTTGAGAAAATCCACCAGTTTTTGGTTACCAACGATGTTCTTTAGACTGTGCGCCGGTTTTTTGAACTCTACAACATCTTCACCCAACTGTGCCTGGATAAATTCAGAGACTTTCTCAATAACATCCTCAGCTTGAAGTTTTTCACCGGAGTAGCAGGAAGAGAGCAACATCTGGCGGAGTGCTTGTAATGATAACCCCGCAGTGAGCATGGCGAGTTGTGCCTGTGAACCCCAAAGGTTTAAAGGCTTTTCTATGAGTTTCGGCGTGTTATTAAACCATGAAATAAAGTGCTGGCGTTCTGCCATCCCCGGTGCTGGGATTTCAACAGTAACGACCTGCGGCAACCTAATAATTCGAGAGTTCACGAGACTTGGAGATTCCGCGATAAAGACGACGGTATCATTGCCGTTCATGAAATTGGAATCGGAGATCCAGTCTTGAACGATGCTGACGCGGTGTCTGTCTGGCTGGGACAGACTCCGAATTTCGCCTTCCGGGAGCAACATGTCCGCCGCTTCTATCAGGATAATCAGTTTTTCGGGCAGCAGTTTTTCGCCTTGTGCGTTTGTGCTTCGGGAAAGCAGGCAAAACTGCCGAAGGAGTTCAAGTGCTAACGTCGGACTGCCGATAGCATCGTTCATGTATTGCGAGAAAGAGGCATCGGATGGCTCTGTAACGGCATCAAGGTATATCGGGGGTGTCCTTCGAGAGGAGGTCGATGTCTGTGTATCCCGTGGTGTACCAGCACTCGTATTTATATCAAGATCTGGCTCGGTTGTGCCGCGCCATAGGTTGAACGCTTGTTTAACCTTTTCGCGTTCCGTTTCTTGTGCGAATCTTATGGGTCCATTGAGTTCATAAACTATCAAGATAAACCCGGGTATGTCCCAACTACGGCTTAAAAAGGGGACGAGTGGAATATAATCCGTATCCTCTTCTTCACGTCTAAAGAAGAGGTCATGGATATTTCCGGACAGGACGAGGCTACGAGACGTTCCTGAATTAATGAGCATTCCGGCTTCTGTCCGAAATGCATAAGTCGGGCTTTTAACGGCTATGAGTGCTCGCCCCCTTCCAATTTAAATAGCACACCTACTTCGATAGCATTTTAGAGCGGCAGCTCAGAATCAGAATCCTCTGTCTTCTTAGCGGGTTCTGTCTCCGTTTTCGTGTCCGTCTGCTGTGCGCCGAAAATCAATGCATCAAACTCGTCAGAGGCGTTGGATGAGCGCGCTGCAGCGAGGAATTCCTCCTCTTCACTTTTTGAGTCGGTGCCAGCCAATTCCTGTGCGACTTTAGAACGGCCTTTCGCTTTCTCTCGGATTTCTCGCATCCGTGACAACTCAGCAGAAGTCCCGTCCATGCTAATGCCGGAAAGCATATCGGCGATTTCTTCCTGCTCTCGCGCCGTGATTAGATCGGCGACTGCCTCAGACTGCTCGCTCTTAATCTTATCTAAATCGCGATGGAGGCTGGTAATCTGAATTTTATGCGAATCAATATCAGCCTGTGCATTTTCGATCTCACCTTCGAGTTCATCGATGCGCCCCTCTTTCTCTTGTAGATTGGAATTGAACTCTTGGTAAGCGGTAACGCATCGCGTGTATTCGGCGTGCTGTTTGACTTCTTCTGCTGCCATTCCCTCTTTTTGCAAATCAGCAGCGGTCTGCTGTGCCTTAGCGATCGCCCCAGCTTTTAATTCTTCCAAATTTTCGACTTCGTCGGTAAGATTCTTTACCGCGGACCTTTTCTGTTCAACAAGTGCGATCAGCTGCCCAATGGCTTGCTTATAACGTTGAATGTTCCCTTTCTTATCGCTGATGATGTCTTCATAAGCCCCTCTAACGGCTTCGGGGTTTTCCATCATTCGATCCGCTGTCTCGTGTGCGCGGCCCGTCAGCGTATACCAGATAGCCTTGAAAAATCGTGTGAATCCGTTTGCCATTTCAGTTTCTCCTAGTGCGTCGTGTCTTATAAGTGCGACCTTATTGTATTGGTTTGCGAGTCGTACCAATATTACTTTGCACGGTTTTGATCCGTGCCGCAAAACTTATCACATCGTATTTTAACATATTT
>JAPPDN010000321.1 GCA_028824575.1 Candidatus Poribacteria bacterium
AGCCGCGGGCTGACATTATGCCGGGTATCTTCTGGAGATCGGCGATGGTGTCCAAGTCGCTGGGGGACTGCTCACGTCCGTACCCACCATCCAAATCTGTGCCGATAGCGGCATGCCGACAATTACCCGCTAATTGACAAACATAGTCAATATGATCAACGACGTTGTTTAAGGTGACCTTGTTGTTCGGAGTTTCACCGGTAATCCAACCGGGTTGGAGCATCCAGGCATCAAAAGCCGCACCGATGACCCCATCCCGCTCAAAAATCGCACGCAGCTGTTCATCGCTGAACTGGCGTTGATGCGGAACGAGTGCACGACAGTTATTATGACTGGCGAGGACTAAACCGTTGTAGTGATCTAATGCCTCCCAGAATGCCTCATCAGAGCAATGCGTGAGGTCGAGGATAACGCCTAAACGTTCCATCTCAGCGAGCAAAGGCGGCCCGAGTTCAGTCAATCCGATTTCTGTGCCTGTTCCACCGGCGTATCTTCCGGGACCGTAGTGCGTGAGTCCGATCAGTCGCAACCCACCATCAACCCAAGCCTCTAATTGTGTCGGGTAGAGAATCGGGTCGGCACCTTCCATGCTAATGACGAATCCCAAGGCGGGTGCGTTATCGTAGTCGCTTGCGTTGCCTATCGTTGTGTTCTCCCAAGTCTGCCAAGTGTTGATGTGTCCGTCTAATTGTCCGCGGTCCGTGATGATGCGGACGTATCCCATTCTTTCTAAGGCGCGGTAGTAAGCGAGTTGTCCTTGTGCGATGCCGTAGGATTGGGCAGGCGAGGCGAAATCGGAATGCGGGGAGGGTCTACCAGTGGAGCGGGCAAATAGGGTAACGAAACTCAGGGCAATCCGTCCCTGACGCATTTCTGGGAGTGCGACGGTGCCTTGGTTGCCGGACGTACGCGCCTCTTGCGTGCGGATTGTATAGGCAGAGCTCAACAGATCCCGGTTGCCTTGTAAGGCGTTCATTGACAAGTCAAGGTGTGCATCAACAATGAGCATAAAGATTCCTTTTTTGGTGTATTGAAATAGGAAAAAACCGAGTTAGTTACTCTCTGGATATGGGGCGAGATGTGCTCCGGGTGTGCCGTTTCGATAATCGCCATCGCACGCATTGCGCATCCATCCACTGAGTCGGGCAACGAGGTCAGGGTGATCGGCTGAAATATCGTTTTCCTCGCGATAGTCGTTTGGAAGATGATATAATTGGAAACTGTCCGTGCGGTTGATATATCGTAGTTTCCAACCCTCTGCTGTTACGAGTGCTGGACCGAGCCGAGAGGCATATATGACCCATTCGTGGTGCTGCTGGTCTTCACACCTTTCAAGCAGCGTCGGTAAAAACGATACGCCGTCTTTATCTTGTGGCATCTCCGCGTCGATGAGGTCCGCGAGCGTTGGCATTAGATCGTAGTTCGTGAGCATGTGGTCGGAGACACTACTGGGTGTAACCCTTCCGGGCCAGCGGACAATATAAGGGATTCGCGTGCCGCCTTCCCAACTTGAAAACTTCAAGCCACCCATACCATCGTTTCCGTTGAACACATCGCCACCGGTTTCCGAATAGAACTTCGTTGTGATGTCGTCAAATTGGTTACCTTCCAAATCCACTTGTCGACCTGTTGTTCGTCCTTGTTGGCGGTAGTATACTTCATGACCGTTATCAGCGGAGAAGACAATCATTGTGCGGTCGTCTATCCCGAGGCGTTCGAGTTCGTCCAAGATAATCCCAACGGTTTCATCGAGTTTTAGAATCATGGAAGCGTACTCTTTCTCATACGTTGTCAACGCCGAAACCTGTTTCACTGCGGGGTGGATGTCAGGAATAGCGATCGGTCCGTGTGGTAACTGAGAAGGGTGATAGAGAAAGAAAGGTTTATCGCGGTGAGTGCGGAGGAACTCGATGATTTTCTCGTTGAAAATGTCCTGAGAATATACCGCCTTCCCTTGACGATTTCTGCGAAACTCCATATTTTCAGGAGATTCTGTATTTGGATTCACTGCACAATCGGCGTGTGTATTGCCTCGGATAGGCGTGGTTTGCCCGTTTTCAAAGAGATACGGTGGATAAAAACCGTGGCAACGCTGATGATCGTAATAACCGTAGTGATACTGCCAACCGTGGCGACGGATACGTGCCCCGGTTGTGGCGAAACCCCATTCGAGTTTCCCGATCTGTCCTGTAACGTAACCCGCTTCTTCGGCGATCTGTGCCAAGAAAACATCATCGGGACCGGCTTGGAGTCCGGTCGTATGTAGCAACTCTGTAATTTGATCCAATGTTAGTTCACCGGCACTCAGCCGATGATAGAGTCCACCTTGGGTATATGTCCATGTCCCTTGATGGCAATCGTGGATCCCTGTCAACATGCTCGCTCTGGATGGCGCGCAGAATGCGCAACCGTAGGCGTGGTTGAATCTCATACCTTGGTTTGCAAGGCGGTCGATATTTGGGGTTTCGAAATGTTGCTGTCCGTAGCAGCTGAGCATACCGCGTCCGAGATCGTCTGCGAAGATGAGAATAACATTCGGGTTATCGATCATAACTATGTTACCAAATGTTTTGAAAAAATCAAGTTTTTTAGAACATTACCCGCGCTGAAAAGCACGTTGCCTATAAAGATGCTCGAATAGGTTTCCCTCATGCGGACTGTCCCAAGAGATTTGATTTGTCGGGATTGTTCCTAAATTCAATCGATCAATAAGCGGCATTTCTATGAGATCTTGTGTAAGTGCCGTATCTTCTGTGATAGCAGTAGCAACCAGTGTTGCCCCGATGGCTTCGACTAACTCCGTCGATGGTACTTCCACGACACTCACAAACGGGAACGGGAATTCGGTGTTTGCTAACGGATGTTCTGCATCGTCACACCATATCACAGTCGGTCTGAGGAAGGTGCAGCCATCTAACTCGACGACTCGGTCCCCGGTTGTTAATTCCGTTGCCCCGGGTTCTTTGAGGTGGCGGTCAATGAGCGATGAGATACCGTAGGCGGCCTTCGGGTTTGCCCACGCCGCGATTCCGGCTTCTGGATGATCTAACGGTCTCGGTTCAATACGTGCTAAGCGTTCTGCTAACGCTTCAGCGATTTCGCGTCCATTCGCTGTTACCCATACACCAGAAGCGTTAATACAGGATCTACCGCCGTTCTTAGCAACCGATTCTACGACGAGATCAAGGTACTGCCTCCAGTTGTTCTGCTCACCTTCGTGGATGATGATTTTGCTGCGTCCGGGGCCGTGGATTTCGACGCGCGGTGTGTTCAGCCAAGGCGCGACGGTTGCACCGCCACCGAAAAGCATGGAACGTCCGCATCGGGTTAGGATTTCATTAGCACCAGAATAATCGGTTGGATAGAAGCTGAACGCCTCCGCGGGCGCGCCTGCTGCGATAAACGCCTGCGCGATGCGGTAGGGGGTCCAGGGTTCCTCGCGTCCCGGTTTTAGCACAACGGGGACTTTCAATGCGATGGCAGGCACCCACAGCGAATGCACACCCGGCGAATTGCTCGGCAGGATAGCACCCAGTGAATCCGTTTCACAGACGTAACTCAATGTGCGTCCGTTTTGGATACCCCATCCGGTGTCAAGAACTTGCAAATCGAGTCCGCGGGTCAGTCCATCTAAAACTGTCTCTATGTTCTCCATGACGCCTTGAATCTTGAGCAAATTCTGTTGACAGAGTGCCTCAGGTAAGCCAGTGGTACCAGAGACCTGTTGGATATAATCTGTCGGGGATTGCTCAGTCCCATCAAGTGGCAGCGTCGCCGTTGAGAAAAGACGTGCTGCCTCCTTGCAGATGGAAATCATTTCGGCGATAGGACGTTGCGCGAGTGCCTCTTTTTGGAGCGCGATGTCAATGAGGTCCTTCGCTATCAATCCACGATTGGCTTGACTTACCTCGACTAACGGTTCACCTGTTTTGATATGTGACACGTGGACGGTGTTCAGGCTTCTGTAGGAACGTCCAGCGCGTAGAACTGGGATGTGTATCATGGTTTGCTATTGG
>JAPPDN010000031.1 GCA_028824575.1 Candidatus Poribacteria bacterium
AGGGGAGGACATGAAAAACTAGTAGCCGGCATACCCGGTAGAGCCTGAACTGTTGGCAGAGGAAGAAGAGAAGGACGAGGACCCAGTAGAGTCTCCGAGGGATGAGACCTTCGCGTACTTACAAAAGATAGCCAAGACCCCTTTGTTGGACCCTGAACAGGAAACCGCCCTCTTTGAAAAATATCAAGCCGGTCTCCAGATGTTCACCACTAAATTAAATGAATTTCCGAAGTGGATGTTCGCTTCACTTGACATCGCTGAAGATAACGCGCCAGACAACAAACACAAATTTGAACCCCAGCAATCGGAACACGGGTTAATCATAAGCCAAATTCGCGCCGAAATCCAAGCACTTGATGTTTTATTGGACAAATTAGAGGCGAAGGCGAAATTACTAAAGCAAGCACGCTGGAAAATTTTTGAAGGGAACTTACATCTCGTTAAAAAATATGTTGATGAAACCTCGCCGCCTGAATTAATGCAGGCGGGAAGTCTTGGACTTTTAAAAGCTATTGACGATGGCGATACAAAACGCGGAGCAGAATTCCGAACTTATGCCCGACAAACGATTCGCCGCAGCATTAGTACCTTTAACAAAAAGATGGCGAAATCGAGGCAGCAGCTACGTGAGGCACCACTTGCGGAAATACCATCGATACGCGACTTTGCGCGTGTCACATTTACACCTTTTGACGAGGAACAGGAATTCCACGCTTTTCAAGAGTACGACGTTATTCGTTGTGAGATTGAAACACTCTTGGAGGAATTGCCGCCTGATATGTTACCGGGCGGAACTGCGACGCGTTCGCTACGCGCATTACGGTTCGTTCTTGAAGACGTACGAAACGAATTTGCACATATCAAATGGTTAGCGGATCAATTGGAGACCGCGGATCAGGTTACGCACGGCACGAAACTGAAAATCGTTGAGGCGAACCTCCGACTTGTCGCCAGCATCGCGAAGCAACATCACTTCAGCAAAACATCGTTAACCTTCCTCGATTTGATGCAGGAAGGCAGCCTCGGACTGATGCGCGCTGTGGATAAATTCGACCATACCCTCAAATTTCGGTTCAGCACTTATGCAACATGGTGGATTATGCAGTCCATCAAACGCGCACTTGACCAGCAAGGACAGATGATCCGTGTTCCGTGCTATATCGGTGAAGCCCGACGTGCCATTAAGCAGGCACAGTCAGATTTGACGACCGAACTCGGACGCGAGCCGACGACAACCGAAATCGCGAGTGCAGTTGAACTCACTGAGAAAAAAGTCTCCGAAATTTTCAACGCGACGCGGGACCCTGTTCCGCTTGATGCACCTATTAATGAAGATTCCCCGGACGGTTCATTTTCTGAACTCATCCCGGATCAATCGCAAATTACGCCGGAGAACTATTTGCTCGATTACGCCAAAATTGAGGTTATCACTGAGATCCTCAACCGGACGCTCAACCCACGTGAAACACAGGTCGTTATCTTACGATATGGGTTGATTGATGGCACTGAATACACTTTGGCGGATATTGGAGACAAACTCCGAATCAGTCGGGAGCGCGTACGGCAGATAGAGACTGAAGCCATTGACAAACTTAAGAAACACCTTGAATCAACAGAGTTACTCCAAGAGTTGCTCCAGGTCTCTTAAAATGATGAGCATCGCGACGGTCATCTCAACGAGGTGACCGTCAACTCTTAATTTGATCTTGGCATAGTCGTAGGCATACGCTGTTTAACGTCCCTACGCGAAAAAGAGGTATAACTACGTTGAAGATCGCGTATTTTGACTGCTTTTCAGGTATCAGTGGCGATATGACACTCGGGGCATTGGTTGATGCCGGGGTGCCACCCGAAGTAATTACAGATGGATTGGCGCCCCTCAAACTTGATGCTGAGTTCAGTCTTCGCTTTGAAAAATCCGTAAAACACGGTATCACCGGCACACGGGCGATTGTAGAGGTGCATCCAGCGCACACGCCTTCACACGCGGAAGCCGCGCATGCGCATACACATACGCACACCCATGATCACGGACATTCTCACCAGCATGAACACGGACCGAGTCGCCACCTCTCCGATATTTTCATGCTGCTTGACGATAGCGGTTTGGATGCTGAGGTTCGCGATACCGCAAAACGCGTCTTTGACCGACTCGCCGAGGCGGAAGCAAAGGTTCACAATACAACGAAAGATAAAGTGCATCTCCACGAAGTCAGTGGCATCGATTCCATTGTGGACATTGTGGGATCTGTCATCGGTCTTGCACACTTGGACGTTGATGCCGTTTATGCCTCGCCCCTCTCTCTCGGCAGAGGTTTTGTCCGATGCGCACATGGACTTATGCCTGTCCCTGTCCCCGGCACCATGGAACTTTTACAAGGTGTGCCGATCCATCAAACCGACATCCCGAAAGAATTAGTAACCCCAACCGGTGCAGCACTCATTACGACGCTATCGCAAGAATTCGGGGTCATGCCACAGATGCGGCTCGACCGCATCGGATATGGTGCTGGCACTCGCGACCTCGAACAACGTCCCAACCTGCTCCGGCTCTGTCTCGGTGAAAAAACGTCGGAGATCAGTTCAAAGACGCATCACCATCACACCGAAACGGACACTGTTGATATTATTGAAACCAATGTAGACGATATGTCGCCGGAGATTACCGGCTATGTTACGACCCAACTCTTTGAACACGGGGCACTCGACGTTTTTCTCACGCCGACCTTCATGAAAAAGGGCAGACCTGCAACACAAATTACTGTGCTTTGTCCGACTGCGCATCGGGACAAACTCATTGAACGCCTCCTCACCGAAACCACCACTTTTGGCGTGAGGCTCTCTTCTGCTGACCGGATCAAACTCCGTCGTGATTTTGTCCAAGTCGAAACAAAGTGGGGTACTGTCCAAGCCAAACGCGGATACCTCAACGGGGCACTTATCAAGACTATCCCTGAATATGAGGACTGCAAACGTCTCGCCGAACAAAACAACGTCCCACTCCGACAAGTCTATACAGAAGCACTCAGTAACCTCGGTTCCGCTGACACTGTAAATCGCTCTGAAGTCTAAAATGTTTCTTTATCTCTTCTACGCCGCATCCGCCAGAAGTCTAACAGTTATCTGATTTGTAACAGTCTTATTTTCCTTTTTTAAACCCTTTAGCCCGAAATCATCCTCTTTATAACAGTTAAAATCTAATGTTGTCCCACCAAGAGTGCATCCAAATGTACGTATAAGTGGAAGTTTTTACAAACCGACTATTCTCGCAATTAACCTGACGCTGTTTTACGCAACCTTTTGGCTGCTTGCGACCGAAACCTATCCTAACATGAGGTCAACTTAAAGGTTATGCACCCTTTCCGCGTCGAAATTGTGTCACTAATGATAGGAAGTTGGAGCCTATAAGACTCAAGTATAAACGTCAATTTCAGCGGACGCTAAGTGCTCGGCTTGATCGAGGAACGATACGGAGTATATTACCTTTACAACATGAAAATACGAGATGCTATTGCTGCAGGTATTGCGCACCTTGCTCAAAATCGACTCCGCGCCGGGTTGTCCATTCTCGGTATCTTTATCGGGATTGCCAGTGTGCTTTGCATGATGGCAATTGGTGACGGGGCAAAACTCATGATTGCCCAAGACATTGAGAAACTCGGCGGTGCCAATCAACTCCGACTCTGGACGCGTTCTTATATTTGGAAAAACCGACGGTTTTTCCGCCGCACAACTGAACGATACACCCTTGAGGATGTTCATGCTATTGAAGCAGAATGCCCCAAGGTGCAATTTGTCTTACCCAAAAATGAAGGGTACAGACCTCTGATTACCAGTGCAGATGGTAACCAAGTGCGTCATACGCTCGAAGGTGTCACGCCAGATTATGCCCGCGGTCTCCATTGGGAAGTGCGTGCTGGCAGATTCCTCTCCGAAAGCGATGTTGAAGATGCCAAGCAGGTTTGCGTCCTCGGTGCGGACACTGCTATTGAACTCTTTGGAGATACCTCTCC
>JAPPDN010000516.1:0-545 GCA_028824575.1 Candidatus Poribacteria bacterium
CCAAATGCGGCATGTCTTGATGCTACACTCTGGAAAGGTGAGTTTTAGTCGTGGTCGTGCTTACTGGTCAAAGTCGGTAGAAATTGAAGACGCGCCGGTCTTTCCCGGTATCATCGGTCCCAATTTTGCGAAGGAACTCATGAAGTGGATGGAGAGCCGACCGGTTGTCGATTTCATGCTCGGATCGGAAAAACGAAAAACTGGCATTGATATACGCGATGGATTGGTGCAAAAACTCACACGGAGCGGTGATCTCTTTGAACTTGAAGCCTCTACAAAAACACTTAAACAAAATACACCTTTAGAGGTCACACATTTTAAATCTCACACCGTGGTCGTTGCTGCTGGGTTTGATGACAAATGGCCCGATATTGAGTTTGAACAAGGTGAAGAACGACTCTACAAGCAGTATGCGACCGTCTTTCGCTACGCCGGTAACAAAAAAGGGTGGCACGTCTGTATCCGTTGCGATGGACATCTCCATGTCAATGAACATTTAGCACTCCTCGGTGTCGGCGACTATATTTATGAGGCAGCGATCGGTG
>JAPPDN010000516.1:555-4013 GCA_028824575.1 Candidatus Poribacteria bacterium
AAAATCACAATCCTAACAAACGGCAGACCGCACGGTATGTCGCCACCTGTGTTGGAACAGGTGAAGGCACGTAAAATTAATATCATTGAGACGAAAATTAAACGGCACATTGGTGAGAAAACCAACCTTTTGGGATTCGAGATGGTTGATGGCACTGAACTGTTTTTCCACGGCTTCCTCGTTGATGAAGGGTTAATCCCGAATACGAAATTCCTTGACGGATGGGATTACCAGAAAGATGAAGAAGGTTTGATTATCGCAAACGAGGATATGCAAATGTTAGATAGCAATGGGGACCCGATTCCTGGACTCTTCGCCGCAGGCGATATTATATCCGGTGAGCGAAACTTAATTGCAACAGCCTTCGCACTCGGACAAGAAGCGGGTTTATCAGCATCAGACTCCTTGCGCCGCTGGCATTTCCCGCATTAGGAGGCATCCATAGAAGTAATGCAGAACGAGCAAAAAGATACCGTCTATATTATTGATACGCACGCCGAAATATTTCGCGCTTATTACGCGATTCGTAGTGGGTTGACAAGCAGCATTACCGGTGAAGCGACACATGCGGTCTTCGGATTCGCTGGGACGCTGATTAGAATTTTAACCGAACTTCAGGCAAAGTATGTCGTCGCTGCAATTGATACACCCGGCGACACGTTTCGCAATGAACTCTATTCGGAATACAAGGCGAATCGTTCGCCTGCACCTGATGACCTCGTGACCCAGATTCATCGCATCCTGCAATTGCTTGAGGCGTTTGGTATCTTGACGCTCGGTAAACCGGAACTGGAGGCAGACGACATCATCGCCTCTGTTACACAAGCGATACTTGACGATCCAAACGCACAAAATGTTGATGTCTCTATTATTTCCAGAGACAAAGACCTCGAGCAGCTGATTGAGGACCGGGTGACAATGCTCGACCTCCACAACAATAAAATTATTGATGAGCGATCGTTGTGGGAGACGAAAGGTATAAAACCGGACCAAGTTATTGATACGCTTGTGTTGATGGGTGATACTTCTGATAATGTCCCCGGTGTCGAAAAAGTAGGATTGAAAACCGCTGCGCAATTGATTCAGCAGTACGGTTCTATTGACGGTATTTTTGAAAACATTGATGAGATTAAAGGGAAACGTCGCGAGAATTTGGAAAAGGCGAGAGCACAACTTCCGCTTTCAAAAAAACTGGTAACCTTGATACGAGACGCTGATTTGGACTTTTCCTTAGAGCAGGCACGCGTCAAACCGCTGGATCTCCAGAAAATCCGTCCGCTGCTTCAGGAATTGGAACTCAAACGTTATGAACAAGTTGTAACAAAACTCGCAGGCGGGGATACTGAGTCTGTAACCGCACCGGCGACACGCAAGGAACGGGTTGCGGAATTAGCACAAAAAACGGATGCTATTTTGGACAAGGGCAGCTACGGCACCGCTGAAACAGGCGACTATTCAGCGGTTGTTACGCTCGAAGATCTGAACGCGCTCGTTGAGACGCTATCGGTACAAGAAATCATCAGTTTTGATACCGAAACAGATGGCTTGGACCGTGAAGCGAAACTCTGTGGGTTAAGTTTCTCTTGGAGACCGAAACGAGGCGTTTATGTACCGGTGCGTTCGCCGCAGCCTGAAAACCATTTAGATATAGACACTGTGCTTTCGGCACTCAAGCCGATTCTTGAGGATCCCACGCGACCGAAATGTGGACATAACCTGAAGTTTGATGCAAGTATCCTCATTAGGAACGGCGTTAAACTTCAAGGTGTGGTTTTTGATACGCTGCTCGCAAGTCAATTGGTCGATGCGCGGACACCATCTCACAACCTTGATACGTTGGCACTGCTCCATTTAGAGTATAAAATGATCTCGTTTGAGGAACTAACGGCGGATCCCAGCGATGCAACGTCTACTGACGAAGCAGAACAATTGGATGGACTGTTCGAGGCAGAGAACACACGGCAGAAAACAATTGATGAAGTGCCTTTGGCGGAAGCCACAGTTTACGCTGCAGAAGATGCAGACATCACGCTCCGTCTCTACCACTTCCTTACGCCGAAACTTGATGCGTTGGGTATTACAGAATTGGTACGCAAGATCGAATCACCGCTCGCGCCAATTCTCGCTGAGATGGAATATAACGGCATCGTTTGCGATAAGGCGGAACTCAAACATCAAAGCGGAGTCATTGAAAAACTCGTTAATGATCGGCAAGCAGAAATTCACGAAATAGTCGGGTATCCGTTTAATATTGATTCACCAAACCAATTGGCGCAAGTCCTGTTTGATGAACTCGGTTTCAAACCGGTAAAACGGACACGCGGCGGCAAAGTCTCCACGGATGTCACTGTGTTAGAAGCACTTTCCCTCAAAGAGGATGTCAACGATCCGAAGACGAGTGTGCCACGCTTAATTATTGATTACCGCCAGTATCGTAAGTTACAGAGCACCTATCTCGCACAGCTCCAGAGTGCTATTGATGAAAGAACAGACCGTATCCATACACACCTCTATCAGTTAACGACAGCAACCGGTCGTTTGAAGTCCGACGGTCCGAATCTACAAAATATCCCTGTCCGTACGGAGATCGGCAGACAGTTACGGCGTGCATTTACGGCACCAGAAGGACATAAGTTAATCTGCGCCGACTATTCGCAGATCGAACTCCGTATTTTGGCACACTTTAGTGAAGATGAAAGTCTGATTGAGACGTTTACCGAAGACTTGGACATCCATACAACTGTTGCCTCACAGGTGTTTCAGTTGCCGACGGAACGGGTTACACGAGAACTCCGCGATAAGGCGAAAACTATTAATTTCGGTATCATCTATGGGGTCTCCCCGACAGGTCTCGCGCGTCGGATTAAGGGGATGAGTGTAAAAGAAGCATCAGCCCTCATTGACGATTACAAAACGCGTTTTCCGGGAATAGATCGTTTTCTGCAGCAGTGTGTCCAAGAAGCATCGGATCACGGATATGTGAGTACACTCACCGGTAGACGACGCGCTATTCCTGAAATTTATTCCACCAACCGAAGTCGGCGCAGTCTCGGTGAACGCTTGGCGATCAATACCGTCGTGCAAGGTTCTGCTGCGGACCTGATGAAGGCGGCGATGGTACATGTGCAACATCGAATTGATGCGGATAAATTGCCGTTAAAGATGCTGCTACAGATTCATGATGAGTTGGTACTTGAGGTACCGGAAACACTCGCTGCGGAGCAGGCTGAGATTGTTTGTGAAGAGATGGAAAATGCGATGTCGCTGCTCGTACCGCTTCGGACAGAGGCAGGAATTGGGGATAATTGGATGATCGCGAAGTAAAATTTTTCTTAAAATGAAATTTAAAATTGACAAACGGCAAAGGTTGTGATATAATTTATGGTACATTTTAAGGAAAATGTGATAGTGTCCGCTGGCAAAGTTACGAGTAGTGTTTTGACAGTTTTACGGTTTGG
>JAPPDN010000257.1 GCA_028824575.1 Candidatus Poribacteria bacterium
AGTTATCAGTAGTCAGTTAAGAGATGGATCTGTTGAACCAGAGTCCTCTTTAACTGATAACCGAAAACTGATGACTGTTAACTATTTAGAGTGGTTTCTGAGCGCGCTCAGAGGTCAAGTACGGTTGTGGCTAACCGAGGAACAGGAGGTAGAAGATGCGGTATCTCTGTATCTGCTCCAAAGTTTACAAGGTTCGGACACGCTTTTCGGGCGGTTGAACCAGCACCACCGACTTGAGTTTTCACCCTCACCGGCGTTCAGCCTTGAGTTCAACCTCCGCACTGGCGAGACGCTTAACAAGCGGATTAATAACCAGGAACGTCACAGACTGCATAACACTTGGGATGTCGGTTTCTCCGTGAATCCTACGAAACGCCTGTCTGTCGGCGCAAATTGGGAACAACGTCGAGAAAACGAAAAATATAGCCAATTCAGCGAGGCACGCCATCACGATGATCGTGATCGCGGGACCTCGCAAGATTTTGAAGCACGCGCGCAGGGAGCCGATCCTACCGAGGCAATGGGAAATCCTCCCCCTACACCTATATCAGACCTCCGTCAACTTGAGCAGATAACTGAACTGAATCTCCGATACGAGTTGAGTAATACGCTGCGATGGAGCGGGATCGGTGGCTATAAACAGACAACCGACGAAGAACAGCTTGACGAGGAACCTGAAGCCAAAACACGCACTTTTTCTTATGAAAACCGTATCACATATAGTCTCATCGGTAAGGGACGCGTTGATTTCAACTACAAACTCGGCTACGGTAAGAGCAGCGGTGGCATACCCTTTGCACAATACACCTTCTACGAAGGCATCAGCCACGAAATTCGTACAACAGCGGATTACAGATTACGAAAATTCACCGATCTACTCTTTCGGCTCAATTACCGTCTACTCTCCACGAAGCAGCGCAAACCGGAACACCGCTTAGAGATGACAGTCAGCGCAGAACTTTAAGGTGACTCGGTGATAGCCTCATCCCAATCCCACAAAAAGATTGTGCCGTCTTGTGCCGTGCTAACCAGTGTTTCCGCGTCAGGCGAAAATTTCAACGTCTCCACTTGCTGCGTATGCCCATCAAGCGCAGCGATTCTGTCTCCAGTCTTGACATCCCACAATTGGATTGTTCCGCTGCCATGTCCATTGACGAGAATTGCGCCATCCGGTGAAAACACCAACGGTTTTGGATAATCATGGTAGGTCCGCCAACCTCGTTTATGCACAGTGCTAACCGAAAAAAGTTTATGACCGGTACGCACGTCCCATAAATGGAGTTGAGTCGGTGTACCCGCAGCGAGCAAGGCGCGGTCTGATGAAAACGCCAATGCCGAAATATGCCTCAGATGCTCTCGCTCCATCGGTTCTGTCAGTTCTGAAAAGACAGCCAGGGGTTCACCGGTCGCAACGTCCCACATTCGGATTTCCCCTTCTGTAGTCCCACTCACAAGCCATCTACCATCTGGCGAAAACGCCACTGCCAAAACCGTTGGCACATTATGGTGAAAGCCGAGGGGTAGGTCATCATGAATCGGAATGACCAATTCATCGCCTGTTTCTGTATTCCATAAGCGAATGGCGCCACTCGAAGTAATCGCCACCGTTTTAGTTCTATCATCAGGAGAAAAGATAAGTTCACTGCTCCCTCGCTGCAACGTCGCAAGTTCGTCTCCAGTCGATACATCCGTCAACCGAATTAGATTATCTGGCTTCGTAGAAGAGAACCCAATAGGGAACCCACCGAAAACTATCGTGCCATCTGCTGCTGCACTGACGAGTTTCGTGCCGTCCGGCGAAAACGCCACTGCTGAATACCAATCCCGATGTCCGCTATTTTGGCGTAGGGGCGAGGTTACCTCGCCCCTACGCTGCGATGTTTCCACATCCCAAAAAGTGATCTCACCGTTAAACGCCGCGCTTACCAGTAGGGGGTTTTTGCTTGAGGGTTTTTGCTTGGGTGTTTCTGCGGATTTCTTCAAGGTTACCTCGCCCCTACGATCCGGAAAGAAGGTTGCCGCTTTTATGAATTGTGTGTGTCCAGCGATAAGGGTATCTGCTGGATCTCCAGTCGCTGTCTGCCAGAATCGGATTGTGCCGTCCGTACTCCCGCTTACGAGTGTACGACCATCGGGTGAAAATGCTAACGCAGTAATACCATTGATATGTCCAGTGAGCGTCGTGAGGGGTTCTCCGGTAGTGGTATTCCATAATTGCACGGTTTTGTCAGTGCTGCCGCTGGCAAGCATTTTCCCATCGGGTGAAAACGCCAGCACATTTGTCGGTCCAGTATGTTTCTGCAGCGTCATCGAATCCTTGCCACCAGTAGTATTCCACAATCGGACTGTCATATCTGTGCTGCCACTGGCGAGACGGGTACCATCCGGCGAAAACGCCACTGCTAACACCCAATTGTTTTTAAACATGCGATGCACAGGTTTATTTAACGGCTGAAGCGGCAAATCTACGTGTCCTCTGAGCGTTGATAACTTTTTACGGGTTGCTACGTCCCATAACTGGATCATCCCACTCTGTTTTCCAATCGCGATTTTATCGCTCGTCATCGCGTAAACACCATCAAAATCCTCAGAACTAAAGAGACCGATGCCGAATAGCCCAGTTTTAAGGTGTTTTGTTTTCCCTTTCCCGTTCTCAATATTCAATCGCGTAATTGCAGCATGCCCGGAACCATACAAACCGATAAGCGTTTTCCCATCTGAAGAGAATCGCAATACGGAAGCATCCCCGTACAAGTCAATCAGCGGCACTTCGCGCTCGGTAGCGATCTCCCACAATTGGATGAGCGTCTCCGCAGAAGAAATGCTAAGAAAACGGCCATCAGGTGAAAAGCTGAGGGCTTCACACATTCCGCTGGTAAACAAAGATTTCTCCTCACCTGTCTCCACATCATACAGCCACACCCCGATGTGGCTACCGACTGCAAGTAGAGTTCCATCCGGTGAAAACTGGAGTGTGGTAACCCCACCTTTTCCGAAACGCGCTTTTGCGGCTTTGGGCAGCTTCCAATGTGCGTGGTTTTTAACTGTCTCATCTGATTCTACTTCTGCAACCGATGCTGAAACGTCGTTAGGCTGCTGACTGGAAGTTCCTCCTTCGCTCGGTGTGCTAACACTCCCCAGTTGCGTCCGAATATCGGGTTTGGCTTCGAGGTTTAGCACAACGGGTGCTTCAATGAGTTCAACTGTCATCTCTGATGGCGCGTCGAAACTATACGGTTTTTGGAAACGCGACATATACTGATTGCCTATGCCTAACATCAAAAAGATGACGGCTAACGTAGAAACGCCGATTGCCCATGGAGCTAACGGTTTACCACCTGATGGCGCAACCGGTTTCAGACGCGAAATCTCTTGCATGATGTTTTCTGTAAGATTTGGCGTAATTTGAAAGTTGCCTAAAGCCTCTCTAATCATCGGTTCCTCCTTCTTTAAGCGCTGCCGTGCTCGGTGAAGCCGACTCTTAATCGCACCGACCGAGACCCCTAAAAAGTTGCTAATCTCCTCGTACGTCATTCCCCCGAGGTAATAGAGCGTGATAACGGTGCGGTCACTCTCTTGTAACTTCGCAAGCAATTTCTTGACGACTTCGCGTTGTGCTTCTTCTGTCATCCGCTCGTTCTCCGCAATGATATTTCCAGAGTAGGTCGCTCTTTCTAACTGCGCGCTACTTGTCTCTTCCAACGACTGAATCCACGTCCGCTTCTTCCGAAGCCACGCTTTGCAATGGTTCGCGGTTATGACATACAACCAACTCGCAAAAGACTGCTGTTCTTTCAGCGTAGAGAGTCGCTGATACGCTTTCAGGAATGCATCTTGTGTAATATCCTCGGCGATATGGAAATCGCCGACCTTCCGCCATGCAAGCGCATGAACAGATCGCTGATATTTTTTCACGAGTGCGGAGAACGCCTCATCATCACCATCCAGCACGCGTTGAATGAGCTGAACATAGTCATTTTTCATCGGACACAACTGGACAGGGAATGATC
>JAPPDN010000749.1 GCA_028824575.1 Candidatus Poribacteria bacterium
ACGCGGGGGCGGCCGCGGTCCAGTTAATCATGATAGCAGGTTGCGCGCCAGCCGTGCTTTTCCAACGTCGTACCTTATAGCCTCCCTTCTCTTGTCCTTTCAGATAGAGCGCGAGATCACGAAGTTCCATCCCGCGGTATTGGCAGTCAATCTCGCCCGCGAGGATTTTAAGCACGCGCACTTGTGGTTCGGGGACTAAACTGGTCTTGACTTTGTCAATGTAAGGGAGTTGTCTACCGAGTGTATCGACGACATAGTAATACGGGTTGCGTTCAAGTTCAACACGAAAGCCACCCTTTTCGTATTTTGTCACCCGCCAGGGCCACAACGTCGGACGCGCCGGGTTTTGATGTGGGATATTTTCTTTCTCGAATCGGATGAAATCGGTATACGCTGGGTTACTGTCCGGATGGAACTGCTGCATGTAGTGTGCTGGGATGTTGTATTGATTGCACCACCAAAAACCGGTCGCCAACCAAAGCGGTACGAGCCAGTTGGGACCAGCGAATTTCATCACAATTGTATGATCATCGGGCGTTTCAACTTCCATCGGGATACCGTTGACCTTACACCAGACAGGCGCGCCGTACTTGTGCCGTTCATCAAGACAGAGTTCATAATAGTAAGCGAACGAGGCTGAAGTATAAGGATGCCCATCCGACCATTTGACCCCTTTACGTAGATGCAACGTCAGCATACTCCCATCTTCATTAAACTCCCACGACGTTGCTAAACCGGGTTCCAAACCAGAGGCATCAAATTTCCAACGAATGAGCGGCGCATATCCTGCCGTCATCTTCCACGTCCCTAAATCTGGATGCGTATGGAACCGGTGCCACATCCCACCGTATGGCCCCGGACGTTCATACCCGTCGAAATCCGTTTTGGCGATAAGGGGATTTTCTGGGAGCCGTTCTGCCAATGGCGGAAGTTTGCCCGCAGCGACCTGTTTTGCCCACATTGGTGCCTCTTTCGCCTCAATTCCACGTGGGAAATCGGAGGTATCTTCTAACTGGCTACCTGAACATCCAACGATGAGAATTAGCAAGATGAACAATCCTTTAATGAGATGCCAAATTGCGGTCTGATATGTTTTTGTTGGCTTTCGCATTTTTTTTAATTGTCTCCTTCACGCTTTTCAAGAGAATCGGTGATTAAACCGAGGTCTTTGGATACGCTTGCAAATAGTGCATCGATGGACTTTGCATGCGGCATGGTCTTTTCATATCTCAATTCCTTGCCGTAGATGTTGTTCACCTTGTGACGAAAGTCCAAAAGTTCTTCTAATTGGAGAAATGTGTTTTCTGAAATCACGGGTGGACGTTCTGAACGCTGTTCCGTCATTTGTGCGAGCAGGTTTTTGTGCCATCGACTCCCGCTCGACACGTGCATATCCACCTCACGGGCAATCCGTAGACAAATATTCTCTATGCCTCTATAGACATCAGCGAGATCTGTTGCGATTGTATTTTCGATGAATTCTCTTGCTTGGACAGGTAGCACATCAATACTATCCAACCCTCTTTGTATTCTTTCAAGTATTCCGTCTATTTTATCAAGTTCATCGTTGATGCGTTGTGTGATTCTTTTTCGGTTCATTTCGTAAATGTCTCCGTCCTCTGTCGGGAAAATTTGTCGTTGAAGGTGTTTGTAAAGTGTCTGCCACAATACTGGTTGCACACCTCGTTCAATAGGGATCGCTTGGTGTTTTACACGTTCTCGGAAAAGTCCCTTCAACCTATCAAAATTGATGAAGTCTATTTTGAACGGAGCATCGAAATATATAACCTTTCCGTACGCTTTATCGTAGGCATCGTTAGAGAGTCCTGACACAGCGATATCGATATCTGATCCCTTTGTGAACCCCATCGGTTCTGTGAGTGAACCGAAGACGAAGACTTGGGTTGCGTTGAACTCGTCGTAAAGCAGCATCGCCACCTCATGCGCTGTATGCCAGGCCTGATGGAGCAGTCCTTCGTCCATCACGCGGCTTTTCCACACTTGTTCCAGCCGTTTTCTGCATGCCGAGAGTTCATCTGAAGACATTTTCTGCTTTGGCATCATTAAACTCCCTGTAGTTCCAACGTATCACTGTGGTGACAAGCCACCTGAACGTCTTGTGCTACCTGCCGAAGTTCAGGCGTTTCCTGTTTACATATATCGGTCGCGTAACGGCACCGCGGGTGAAAATAGCATCCAGTCGGCGGTTGCGAAGGATCGGGGACATCCCCTTCAAGGCGGATATGCTCACGTTCACGCTGCGCATTCGGATCCGGGAGCGGCACCGCGGATATTAACGCTTCCGTGTAGGGGTGCTTCGGCGATTCATAGAGCGTTTCAGCATCGCTAATCTCGACAATTTTGCCGAGATACATGACTGCGACACGGTCGCTGATATGTTCGACAACGCTCAGATCGTGCGCGATAAAGATATAAGAGAGATTGAATTCTTCGCGGAGTTCTGCCAACAAGTTGAGAATCTGTGCTTGTACGGAGACATCTAATGCCGAGACGGGTTCATCTGCGACAATGAGTTCAGGTTGGAGTGCTAACGCACGCGCGATGCCGATACGTTGACGCTGCCCGCCGCTAAAGGCGTGTGGGTAGCGGCGCATATCCTGTGATCGCAAGCCGACGGATTCAAGTAATGCCACAATCCGGTCTTGAAGTGCTGTCCCTTTCTCGGTGCGGTTGACATGCATCGGCTCCCCGACGATATCCGCGACCGTCATCCGCGGGTTGAGCGAGGCGTGTGGGTCTTGGAAGATCATCTGGATGCGTTTCCGAAAAGGTTGCATCTCGCGGTGTGTCAATTTCGCCAGATCTACCTGTTCTTCACCGAAAATGAAACTGCCACTTGTCGGTGGTATAAGTCGGAGCAGACAGCGTCCAGCAGTCGTCTTTCCGCAGCCACTCTCGCCAACGAGGCCAAGCGTTTCGCCACGGTTCACGTCAAAACTGATCCCGTCTACCGCTTTTACATAGCCGACGGTGCGTTGGAGGATCCCTTTCTGGATAGGGAAGTATTTTCGGAGGTCGTTGACCTGAAGCAATTTCGTATTTTTAACTATGGGCACCTGGGCATCGTTCCACTTCGTTTCACGATGGCGTTCGGTTAATTCTGACGCGACTGGGGATAGGTCCGGTCTTAAATTCGTCATTGTACATTTCTTATCCTTGTAGGTCTGTGTGAAGCCAGCATCGCACAGCGTGTCTGCTATTGTCTCCATTTCTATTGAGTATCTCGAGTTCGGGCATCTGCTCACATTCTGGCATCCGTTCAGGACACCGTGGTTGAAATGAACACCCTGTCGGCAGTGCCAACGGATGTGGCACTGTCCCCGGTATAGAGGGTAACGTCTTCTGCACTGTCCTACCGAGAACAGGGATAGATTTGAGGAGCCCTTGTGTATACGGATGCAGCGGATTATAGAAGATGTCATCAACACTCCCGTTTTCAACGACGCGCCCTGCGTACATCACAACGACTTCATCAGCGAGGTCAGCGATAACGCCAAGGTCGTGCGTGATCAGCATAATTGCCATCCCCATTTCCGCTTGAAGTTCTTGCATGAGACCGAGCACTTGTGCTTGGATCGTCACATCAAGCGCCGTTGTCGGTTCATCTGCGATGAGCAGCGCGGGTGAACAACAGAGTGCCATTGCGATCATGACGCGTTGGCGCATGCCGCCTGAGAGTTGGTGTGGGTATTCATCGACGCGTTGAGCGGGGGCAGGGATACCGACGCGTACAAGCATCTCAATCGCACGTTCACGAGCAGTTTTTTTGTCTACCTGTTCATGTAGGGCAACCGCTTCGGCGATCTGGTCGCCAACGGTATAAACCGGATTGAGCGATGTCATCGGTTCTTGGAAAATGATGGCGATTTCGTTGCCTCGGATTTCGCGTATCAACTCGCTTTTCGGCGGTACCTGTGCGATATCCAACGGATTAGCATCGCCATTTCGATGAAAAAGAATCTCACCGCCTTCAATTCTGCCCGGCGAT
>JAPPDN010000103.1:0-2497 GCA_028824575.1 Candidatus Poribacteria bacterium
CAACGGGTGGGTTACGTGCGCTTGCCTCAATAAATTTGATGGCACCTATTTTGCCTTCAGCGACATCCTGTTTGAGAGTAAGGTTCTCTGGATGGAAATTGAGTTGTGTATTGACGACGAATTTGGTTTTAGTGCGTTCCGCCAGTTCAGAGATTTGCCGCCAGTCTTCGCTTTCGACTGCAATCGGTTTCTCGACAATCGCAGCAGGCACACCGTGTTCAGATGCTTGGTTCATCAGCGGGTAGCGGATGCGTTCATTGCTGCCGCGCAGCACGGGTGCGGTAACGATGTGTAGTAGATCTGGTTTTTCTTTAGAGAGCATTTCATCGAGATCGGTATAACGCGCATCAATCCCGAACTCGTCACCGAAATCGTTGAGCAGGTCTTCTTTCATATCGCAGATAGCTGATAGTTTACCGCCTTTGACGTGTTCATAGGCGCGAGCGTGCCCCCGTGCACGTCCCCGACACCCTAAAATTGCACTTTTGTACATATTTTTTCTCCTTACTACTTCTAAATACAGATAATGCATTATATGTGGAGTGCGATTTTAAAGCAACGCTTTTCGCAGAATTCCACTGTAAAAGAAAAGTGAAAATGTGATATAATATCCTGAAAAGCGGACAAACAGGAGGAGGAAAAAATGCAACGTTCCCTTTCTATTTTCATAATATTCTCTGCAGTCCTACTCTTTTCAGGATGCCAGTCTAAGGTGCTGCAAATGCTGATCGAACCGCAGGAACTTTACAACTACGCCGTTACGGAAGGGGTCACCTGTACGGCACCGGAAATGATAGACGGTGATGTGAAGACAAGAGGCTACGCCGATGGACGGTGGATTCACCTAAACTTGCCTACGCAAAAGGCGATTCATCGGATTACCATCAACGGAACAAATATTATAAACGCCATGATATACGAGAAATTGGAAGGCGAAGGACGTTGGCGTGCAATTCTGCAGATTCAGAACAACGAGAGTCCGGTCATTAAAACACGCTTCAGCGGTGTCGTGACGGATGCAATCCGCATCTACATCAGTGGCACTACCGATGATGAAAAGAAAGCCAGCCAGTATGATCCGAGGCGTGGTGCAATCGTACCGCAAATAAAGTTAGGTAGAGCCTTCATACATGAACTTGAGGTCTACGGATTTGTCTCAAAGGAAAAACAGGAATGAAACGTCTGATTTTTGAAGATATATACAGTTGGGGTGTCTTTAGTTCAGAACGACAGATAGATTTTAACGGACACTTGTGGGTGCGTCCGGACGGAAATATTCTAATAGATCCTGTCCCGATGTCTGATGCCGATAAGGAACACCTAACAGCCCTCGGTGGCGCGAAGTCAATCGTTCTAACCAATGCCGATCACGAACGCGAAGCTGCTACCTTTCAGGAATGGACGGGAGCTGACGTGATTGTGCATGAAGCGGATGCCGACGCGTTGAATATCACACCAACCCGAACGGTTCGAGACCGTGAGGCGATCGTGCTGGGCTTGCATGCTATCCATCTCAGCCACGGGAAAAGTCCGGGTGAAATCGCGCTCTACTTCCCAGAAAAACAGACCGTCCTGTTTGGGGATCTCGTGGTAGGTGAACCGATGGGTGCATTGACTTTACTCGCCGATGCTAAACTGAACGATCCTCCGAAAGCAGCACTCGAATTGCGTAAAATCTTGGCACTTCGCTTCAATACGATTCTCGTCGGTGATGGGCACTCCATCTTTAAAGATGCGCGTCAATACCTCGTTGACTGCCTACAAGCACGGCGCGATATCTATATCAACTGCATTCATATTGACGAAATTGAGTGGCAGTATAAAAACGCGCCACACCCTTACGATTTTGAGGATAAAGACATTGACCCGCTCATTGGTGGCAAGAATTTGGGGTATCGGATTATCCGCCTCCAACCCGATAAGATGAGTTTCCCGATGCATTTTCACAACTTCGGCGAGGAGATGTGCTATGTCATGGAAGGGAGTTGTACGCTTAAAACCCCACGCGGCGATGTGGAAGTAACGGAAGGCGATTTCATCGCATTTCCGCCCGGCACAGTCGGTGCACACAAGTTCGTGAACAACACCGATGCTCCGGTTGTGTTCTTTATTTTAGGGACTACCACGCCACATGATGTCAGCGAGTATCCTGATTCCAATAAAGTATTGCCTTATGTCGTTGGGAAAATTTACCGTAAAGACCCGAGCCTGAGTTATTGGGACGGTGAGGTCTAAGTGGAAAATTTCTCTGTTCGCCGAGGTCCCCGTGCCTCGGCAAATCCAATCGTTAAGTATCTCCACCTTTCAACCTACGCATCCTTTGGTTTTCCTTTGCCCGCGCATCTTCCAAATCCGGATCGACAATCGCACGCAGGGCAACTCCCATCTCACTACGTCTTGCTGCATATTCAGGCTTTGATGCCAAATCGTTGTTCTCCAACGGGTCCGCGGCGATGTTGAACAGCTGCGGTTTGCTTCCGACGTAATGACACAGTTT
>JAPPDN010000103.1:2507-4004 GCA_028824575.1 Candidatus Poribacteria bacterium
TTTGTAATCCCCACGCTTCAGCATGAAACCAGCGTTAAGCATACCCATGTGATGGTATTCCGAAAAAACGGAGCGTGTTGTCTCATCTGCTTGGTGCCGGGCTATCTCCAGCAGACTGTCCCCCGGTAAATCAGACGGCGTTTCCAAATCAGCGATTTCCAACAGGGTCGGCAAAACATCTACTAAGGAGACGTTCTGTGCCACGCGACTGGTCTCACCGGAAGGCAGACGCAGTATCAATGGCACTTTCACTGCGGGTTCATAGAAGCACTGTTTCTGCCAGATACCGTGGTGTCCAGCCATTTCGCCGTGATCGCTGGTATAGATGACAACCGTGTCTTCACATAATGGCGACGTATCAATTGCCTCAAGTATTCGACCAATCTGGGTATCAAGAGACGAAACAAGCGCGTAGTAGGAAGCTAACGCACAACGCACAGTGGCTTCAGGTGGCGGAATGTCGTTCCGCCACGCCCAACGGTGGTGTTGGATGATGGGATGCTGGGATTCAAGCGGTTCGTTCCACGTAGCAGGTAGCTCAAGGGTGTCCGGGTTGTACAGTGAATAGAATTCCGGTGGTGCAATCAGTGGAAAGTGTGGATGCATGAATCCGCAATAGAGCAGGAACGGTTTGTCATCTGGTGATGCCGCTTTTTCACGAAGGAAGTCAACTGCCAAGTCTGTGACCTTTCGGTCATATCCCGTGTGTTCGTGATCTCCCGGTCCGCATTCGGCGACGTGCGAATTGGAACCGCGCCGCGCATCCGGCGTGCGTCGTGGTGGACGACCAGTTGTGTGTCTCCACCGGGGTAGATCGTCCAATAGCCGATGGGAGAAACCGAGCAGTCGATCAGTCCCGTTGAAATGGGTCCGTCCACACAGCACAGTCTCATAACCCGCCTCCGTCAAATAGTCGCCCCACGTTGGGTACTGCCGATCTGCAATCGCTCCCAAATCCCACGCGCCAATCTGATGCGGATAGCGTCCGGTGAGCATGGATAGGCGTGAGGGTGTACAGATTGGATAATTGCAATAAGCGTTGTCGAAGGTGTAACTCTGCTCGGCGAGGCAGTCAAGATGAGGTGTCTGGACAATTGGATGCCCGCTATTTCCCATCACAGCACCGGCGTGTTCATCTGAAAATAGAAAGACGATGTTCATTGATACTCCTTTCGCTTCAAAGCCGCACAATGGGCGATTTTCCGATACCACTCTGTAGGAGTATACCCGACTTCGAGAAACGAAGCGACAATTTTTCGCCTACTTTCATAAAGAATTATCCGACAAAAGAGTAAAGGGGTTGCCACAATTTGTATGGATATAAGATCTATGATAGAATAACAGGCGTTAGTAAGAACATCCTTATCTCAATAAAACGTATCGAATGGCGGTATCTATTTGAGGGTCAACAATGAAAGAAACAATCGAACCCAAAATTCTGAAAGTTCTCGACGCGTGGATGGATGCCTTTTTCGCGCCCTCATAGACCACGGAAAA
>JAPPDN010000329.1 GCA_028824575.1 Candidatus Poribacteria bacterium
GGTTGTCAAGTGATTTCCATTTTTCGCACGAGGTTTTTCGGTAGGAACAAGTGCCATAGTGAATCTGTGCTACAGACCCTCTTCGCGTTCTTCTACCACCGCATCGCTTTCCTGTTCCAGGAGCTCTTCATCGAATATACCGCTCCCATCCGCTGGTGCTTCGGCATCTGTAAAAATCGAAGGCGTCTTTGAATCAGGAACTTTTGCTTCGCCCTTTTCAAAGTTGAGTCTCCCGGCGACTAATTCTTCTGTCGCGATAGCAACCGGTTTCTTTTTTTTATCTGCCGTGTTTGCAGGAGCGATGGGCAAGCCGTTCGCATTTATATCTCTGGCTCGTTTCGCGGCAATATTCACTGCAAGATACTTATTTTTTACTGTTTTTACCAAGTCTTCATTGTAAACGACCTCATTCATTTTTTACCCTCCTCATTATAAATACAGACTTCACCAAGTGTATTATAATTATACCGAATTTCTTCCAAAAGTCAAGTTAAAACAACAGAAAAGTTGACAAATTGAGTCATAAATGTTAAAATTGAAGTATTAACTTTTCAAACTGAAGGAACGCCTACATGGATACAAACATCCAGCCTATCCTCGAAAAATCACTCGCGGGAGAACGGTTAGACTTTGATGACTGTCTGACGCTTTTCAACAGCCATGACCTCCTTGCTTTGGGGCACGCGGCGGATGCTATTCGGCAACGGAAGCACCCGGAAGGCTACGTTACGTACATCGTTGACCGGAACATCAACTATACCAATTGGTGCTATGTCGATTGCGATTTCTGCGCTTTTTACCGCCACCGTCGGGATCCCGATGCTTACGTCATGGAACGCGACGAATTAGGAAAAAAAATACAGGAAACACTCGACCTCGGTGGTGAGTTGATTCTGATGCAGGGCGGACTACACCCGAAACTCAAACTTGACTGGTATGAAGACCTGCTCCGCTGGATTAAGGCGAATTATCACATTCATATCCACGGTTTTTCGCCACCGGAATTGGATTGGTTCGCCAAGATAAACCGTATGTCGTTGCGAGAAATGCTCATCCGCTTGCGAGATGCTGGACTGGATTCGATCCCAGGCGGCGGCGCGGAGATCCTCACTGACCATGCCCGCAATGAGATTAGTCCGAAAAAATGCACTGCTGATGAATGGCTGGAAGTCATGCGCCAGGGACATCTCGTTGGACTCAAGTCAAGTGCAACGATGATGTATGGGCATGTAGAAAGTTATGCCGAACGCGTTGAGCACCTCGTCCGTCTACGCGATTTGCAAGATGAGACAGGCGGATTTACCGCTTTTATCTGCTGGTCTCTACAACCTGCGAATACCCGTATGGAACATATTCCACCCGCGGGGAGTTTTGAGTATCTCAAAACGCTTGCGATTTCCCGATTATTTCTCGATAATTTTGATAACTTCCAATCCTCATGGGTAACGCAAGGTCCTAAAATCGGGCAGCTATCGCTTAAGTTTGGAGCGAATGATATGGGCGGCACGATGATAGAAGAAAATGTTGTCAGCAAAGCAGGCACAGTCTACTGCATGCCGATTGAGGAAATCGAACGTACTATAGGGGAACTCGGATATATCCCCAAACGTCGTAACTTCTTCTACGAACTCCTCAATTAATTACCGCGAATACCAAGCGTGCAGAGGACGGTTTCTACCTCAAGGCGCGGTTGATTTTCTACTGGTGTCCCTTTTTAGTTAGTCTAAGTAAGGGTATAAATCTTTTGCAGTTTTTTACATCATATCAGAAATTAGCGAACACACATTTCCCACACCGGAATTTAAGATTCATGCGCGTTGGCATTTTTATTTTAATAGTGTGCCTATTTTTCCGAGTATCATACCGGATAGCAACTGCCCAGATTGTCCATGTTCCAGATCCTGGGCTTCGTGCTGCACTTGAATCAGCGTTGGGCGAAGATGTCGGTGCTGATATCACTCAAGCGGATATGGCGAGTTTGCAGTCGCTTCAAGCCAGCAGATGTCGCTTACCCATAATAAGCAGGTTTATATGTCGTCCCGCTCCTGTTGGTACGTTTGGACCTGCCATTCAAGATCTAACAGGTCTTGAATATGCTATCAATCTGAAAGAGCTGCGTCTTGCCCGTAATGCGATATCAGATGTGTCGCCCCTCAAAAATCTGACGAAACTGACATATTTAGATCTTGGAGTCAATCGGTTGCGGGATGTATCGCCTCTACAAGGGTTAACGAAACTGACATTCCTGCGTCTTGGAATCAATCAATTGTCGGATGTATCGCCCCTAAAGGATATGATAAATCTGGAACAATTGGATCTTGAAGCCAACAGAATAGCTGATGTGTCGCCCCTAAAACATTTGACGAGTCTAACATATCTGGATCTTGATGATAATGAAATATCGGATGTATCGCCCCTAAAAGATATGATAAATCTCACATTATTAGACATTTCCGACAATAGGATATTGGACGTATCGCCCCTCAAAAATCTGACATATCTGATAGAATTAGATATTGACAGCAATCAGATAACAGAGATTTCCGCTTTTGAAGATATGACAAGACTATTGTATTTAGATTGTCACGACAATAAAATATCGGATGTCTCACCACTCAACCATTTAATAAGTTTGATTTACCTAGATTTTGACGACAATGAGGTTGCCGATATATCTACACTCAGCGTTTTAACGAATCTAATATATCTGGATCTTGATGGCAATCAGATATCTGATGTGACACCTCTTAGAACTTTGGCAGAGTTGTGGGAATTGGATCTTGATGGCAATCAAGTATCGGATGTGACACCGCTCAGTACCTTGAGAAATCTCAAATTGCTTGATCTTCACGACAATAAAATATCAGATGTATCGCCCCTCAAAGACTTGACAAGTCTGACATTTCTGGATCTCGACGACAATAAGATATCGGATATATCTCCGCTTTCAACTTTGACAAAGTTGACGGAATTGGATCTTGATGGCAATCAAGTATCGGATGTGACACCGCTCAGCGTCCTGAGCAACCTAACGCTTCTTGACCTTCATAATAACCAAATATCAGATGTGTCCATACTCAGTAGTTTGGTGAAGCTAACAGTGTTAGATCTTGATGACAACGAGATATCAGATATATCCGCACTCAAAGGTTTGATACATTTGACGGAATTGGACCTTAATAGCAATCAGGTATCAGATGTGACACCTCTTAAGGGTTTGATAAACTTGACGGTGTTAGATCTTCGGGACAATCAGATATCAGATGTGTCTGCCCTTAGCGGTTTAGTAAATCTAATGGTGTTAGATCTGAGTGATAACAGTATATCAGATTTTTCTCCGATTACTGGCATAATAGCGAATTTGTTAGAATATGATAACAGCAACCAAACGGTATCTCCTATCAACACAGCGGATGTCAACCGCGATGGTGTTGTGAATATTATAGATCTCATTTTAGTTAGTACCCATTTTCACACTCCAGACTTTTCGATACTCGCCAGTTCTAGCGTTTATCCGGATGTCAATGGAGATAGAGTTGTGGATGTGAGAGATCTCGTTGCGATTGCAGCGGAAATAGATACTTCTGCAGGTGCGCCTATACTCTGGAAAAACCCATCTGAGTTATATGGTCTGATACCGGAAAATCTCAAGCGATGGATCGCTCTTGCCAAGGAGCTTGATCCACAAAATCCTCAGACTCAAAAAGGGATTGCTGTCTTAGAGCAGCTCTTAGGAGTTCTCAATCGGGGAGAAATTCTACCGCCAGAGACGGCACTGCTATCGAACTATCCAAACCCATTCAATCCAGAAACGTGGATACCGTATCAGTTAGAGAAGTCGGCAGAAGTAAACATTTTTATCCATTCTTCGGATGGACAACTTATTCGGGAGTTGGCGTTTGGACATTTGCCTGCAGGGATATATCATAGCAAATCGAAATCGGCATATTGGGATGGTCGGAATGTGTTAGGCGAGCCTGTAGCAAGTGGCGTATATTTCT
>JAPPDN010000223.1:0-2759 GCA_028824575.1 Candidatus Poribacteria bacterium
CACAGATACAGAGGGTAACCGCCCCCTGATTGATCGGATAGCCGTAGAGGGAGAGAAGGTCTACGGTGTAGCTAACCAAGGCATTTATCGGATAGACGCGGAGACAGATACATTGATTCGGATTTCATCTGAAGTTCCATACAAAATAACCGCTTTTGCTGTTGACCGTGGCATTTTCTATATCGGCACGCGGCACCGTGGTGTACTCCGCTTACAACTTAACCAACCCTACAATTAATTTTGACAGAGGTCCCGCATGAAATACGTCAAAGAGGCACTTTTAGTGATTATCTTAATGCTGCCCTTAACGCTCTATGCAGCACCCCATGAACCTTCTCCTGCTGGAGGCGGTTGGCTTGAACTAAATCCCGAACTCCCACTCGTGCAAACCGAAAAACCTTGGTTCCCTGATTATCCAGGTCCGTTAACGATTGAGGCGTGGGTATACATAGACAGACCGCCGAGCGTTCGAGATATCCGATCACTAATTGCTGGGGGCCGTGCTGCCTTCTCCATAGTAGGTCAGACAAACCGCTTTACCTGTGCTATTGTTGGTGATGGGTATAAAGCGAGTCCCGCCATTGTCACAAGAGGCGTTGAGGGTGGATCCGGAATAATATGAGGGACACAACCTACCGGGCGGTGGGTCTATTATGTGGCGATAATTGACGGTGCCTCTACTGTCGGATGTGGCGGCTCTATTTCTGGACTCGTCCCAGGGGGTCATCTCGCATCTATGAGTGAACCTCTTCTGATTGGTGGTGTTCCTGTTCTAAAAGAGAGTGGTTTGAAAGCGGTGCCTGCATCTGGCATGTATATAGACGAACTGAGAATTAGCCGTGTTGTACGTTATGACGAAGGGGCGTATAGCACGCCCATTGGCGCATTTACGCCAGACGATGACACACTCGGTTTATACCATTTCGATGGAAATTCAACCGAACGCTATGAAGATGCCTCCCGACATAAAATTCCATTGATCCGCGTTAAAAAGAAAACCGAGTCCAGATCAAATCAGTAAGCAGCGGCTTATTGTGCTTTGAAATTTGATACTTGCTAAACAGTCTCTAAAAAATACAAATTTATCTGCTTTTTTCACAAAATGCACGTTTTCTACCGCAAAATTGTGTCTTTAACAGCAGGAAAGATATGTTCCGTTCTGAAAGTGGAGAATTCATCTCGGATTCAAATGCATTGGTAACCAACATCAATTAAAAAAGAGGTTTTTGTTTATGATGTATCGATTACACTTCATCGGGTTTCTTCTGCTCCTGACAACATCTCTAATCGGGTGCGGGATTCTTTTTAATGTCAATCGCAATGTCAATCGCGTCATGAGACTTGATCCCGTTATTCTCATACAGGATGATCTCCCGACAATGCGACGCATGGAGAATCTCCGCCTTTATGGGTTTCCAGAGGAATCATCTATTATCGTAGGATGTGAACAGCGGTGGAATGTAAATCAACTGATTGTTCGATATTATTTATTTGACTCCGAGGACACTGCCCAAAAAGTGTGGAAGAATGCGTGGGGATACCGCGTTGCCCGCCCGGCGAAGTTTCATCCCGAGCTAAATCCCGAGGATGTTATTGGGGATGCGACATGGCGCAACATTTCCAAGAGACAGATGGAAAAGATAAACGATATTGAAATTTTGTTCGTGAAAAACAATGTCGCTGTCCTCGTCATGGCAAACGAAGCCCCGTCAAATCAACGCCAGTTCGCTCGGGACGTTGCCCGAAAGATTGAAGCCAAAATTGCGGCAGTATTGGAGGAAAAATGAAAACACAGAGTCTCTCAAGGCGGAATACTCCGCTAAGCCTCATCGGTTTTCTGCTGCTCGTGACAATAACCCTAATTGGGTGCGGAATTCTCTTTAATATCAATCGCGTCATGAGACTTGATCCGGTTATTCTCACACAGGACGATCTCCGTATGATGCGACTCACATCGAGTGACCGCCTCCCTGGAAACTCGAAATTATCTATTATCGTAGGATTCGAGCAGCGGTGGAATGAAAGTCAATTGGTTATTCGATATTGGTTATTTGACTCCGCGTACACTGCGAAAAGAGGGGTAGACGCATTGAGTGGCACTATTGCCGCCGAGTTGTACTTTTACCCCGAGCTGAGTCCCGATGCTGTCATCGGAGATGCCACATGGTGCCATCTCAATCAGCACACTGTCAAAAGGAGCAGTCCTCTCTTGTTCGTGAAGGACAATGTCGGGGTGCTTGTCATGACAAGCAGGCCATCGTCAAATCAACTCCATTTCGCCCAGAACATTGCCCGGAAAATTGAAGCCAAAATTGCGGCAGTATTGGAGGAAAAATGAAAACACAGATTTTCTCAAAGCGGAATGCGCCGATAAGCATCATCGGGTTTCTTCTCCTCATGGCAACCACTTCACTCGGGTGTGCGATTCTCTCTAATGCCTATCCCGTCACGTCACTTCATCCCATTCTCCTCACACAAGATGATCTTCGCATGATGCAAGTAACGTCAATTCGTCATCTCAATATGCCATTAAAGGAACCATCTGTTATCGAAGTATCCGTGCAGTAATGGAGTTACTTTCAAGTTCAATATTGGTTATTAGATTCCTCATCCACTGCCAAAAAAGCGGCAGCGGACGGATGGGTGTGGTGGAAGTTTGCCGAGATGCCGAACTTTCAATTTCAACCTGAGTTAAATCCTGAGAAGGTGATTGGGGATGCCACATGGTTTAACATTTCCAACCTCCCTAACGCTCCTGC
>JAPPDN010000223.1:2769-3442 GCA_028824575.1 Candidatus Poribacteria bacterium
CTCTTGTTCGTGAGAAACAATGTTATGATCCACATCATAACACGCGAGGACCCCTCAGCGACTCTACAGTTCGCCTGGGATGTTGCCCGAAAGATTGAAGCCAAGATTGAGGCAGTAGTAAAGAAAAAATGAACACGGAGTTCCCAAGAAACTTGATCCGCTTGAAAACGGTTCTATCACACCACGTATCCTTTCCTTTAAGACCCACCTACAAAACGCTAAATCTATCTGTTTTCAGAGGCACCTTGACCGCTGCCTGCTCATGGAAACCTATGGCTATCTGTTGACAACTATTCCTCAATTTAAATCCTTTCTCAAAAACACCAGAAGTGATATAATAATATATCAAAAGATATTCAGAACAAAACCATCTGGTGCGCTGTCAGATTTATGAATGCTGTACGATTAAGGTGCTCTAACAGGCGTGCCGAGTTAAACATTAAGACCTTTTTCAGCGTCTTAATAAAATTGCAGGTACACGTAAAATACACGAGGAGGAACAGAAATTTGCGTTATCAGAAACCGATCTTTTGTCGGTTATTCATTTGGTTTGTTTTATTTGCCGTTCCTATGTCCGCTGTGGCTGGCGATTGGCCAACGTGGCGAGGACCAAATCAAAACGGCACCTCTGCTGAAACTGGGTTAATCTCAAACTGGTCAGCCGAAGGTGAAA
>JAPPDN010000223.1:3452-3995 GCA_028824575.1 Candidatus Poribacteria bacterium
AAACCTACTTTGGGAAGCAGAATTTATCGGACGTTCCACACCGATCGTTCTTAACGACAGAGTCTATGTCATCGGGCGTGTCGGCAAAGACATCACCGAACAGGAACGCATCGCCTGTTTCGACGCAGAAACCGGCGAACTGATTTGGAATTATCAATTTAACGTCTTTCACACCACGATCTCCTTCAACCGTGTCGGCTGGACAAGCCTCGCTGGCGACCCCGAAACCGGGAATATCTACGCACACGGTGTCCAAGGACTCTTCTTCTGCTTTGACAAAGACGGAAATATCGTCTGGTCCCGCTCACTCACGGAGGAGTATGGACGGATATCCGGTTACGGTGGACGTGTACATACACCTATTATCGCAGGCGATCTTGTCGTTATCAGTTATCTTAACTCAGGATGGGGCGCGCACGCCGCGACACGCCACCGCTACTTCGCTTTCGACAAAGGTACTGGTGAGCTGATTTGGATTTCGACCCCAGGTGGTAGACCTTTAGACACGACTTACTCTACACCCGTCGTTGCCAATATCAATGG
>JAPPDN010000810.1 GCA_028824575.1 Candidatus Poribacteria bacterium
GGCATGTGATAAGTGAGAGCATGGGAATATCCGAATACCTAAAATCTCAAAACTGCTTGATATACGTGTTTTGGGGTCAGTGTTTCTCTATACGGGGAGTGCTTATGCAAGAGAAACGGAGACGACAAGGATTCGTCACCGCGTTTCAGAGTGATGGCAATCTTTCCATATAGGTGCTGGTCTCCATTTATAGATGACACACAAATCGTGTTATCTGATACAATAGAAACCAGCGCTGTCATACCTGACCTATGGCAGTGCTAAGCGTCGCGGGTGCGGTAACACCTGCGGCGCACTAACGAAAATGTAACTGCCATCTTCTATTGTAGAAAAAACGCCAAAAAATGTCAATTAAAAATATTTTACGACACAAAAAAGGTAAATTTTTACAAAATATGTGCTTCTCGGCGGTGCTAATGAATAACAAAAATCAGAGAGTTCATCCTTCTCGGAAATCGTTTTCTGTATGTTGTTTAACAGGGAAAAGATGAAGTTTGCTGCTTGACATCTTGGACAGTTCACGATCTGCCTCCGGTCGGCTGATTGTTTTTCGCAGGCAAGGATAGGATACCTATCAGAAAAAGTTAAAAAAAGATGGATTTGTTTCTTGACTGCTTTCGTCAAGTACGTTTCTGGACTAATCGCCGATAGCATTTGCAACTTGCACCAAGTCTTGGATATTAATGACACCATCACCGTTGACATCTGCGGGGTCTCCGCCTACGGGAATGTCCTGTCCGATGCGTGTTGCAACATACGCGAGATCTTGGATGTTGACGATGCCGTCACCATTAATGTCTACTGTGAGTGTTTCGGGAACAGGTACGAATGTGGAAGTATCCCACATATAAATGGTATCCCTGCCGCCGCTTGCCAGCGTCTGACCATCCGGACTAAATGCCACGCTATAGACATCATTCTGATGTCCAGTAAAAATGTGCTTGAGCTCGCCAGTGTCCACATCCCACAAGCGGAGGGTTCCGTCCCAGCTGCCACTTGCCAAGGTCTGACCATCCGGAGAAAACGATACACTATAGACATTACTCGAATGTCTATCAGCAATAGTGGCGTGCTTGAGCTCGCCAGTGTCCACATCCCACAACTGTATAGTGTTGTCCTCGCTGCCACTTGCCAAGGTCTGACCATCCGGAGAAAACGACACACTACGGACGGCTTGCGAATGCCCAGTGATTTTCCTCTTGAGGTCTCCCGTATGAACATCCCACAACCGGATGGTTCCGTCCCATTCCCCACTTGCCAGCGTCCGACCATCAGGAGAAAACGACACGTTATAGGCTATATGATTATGTTTAGTGAGGGCGCGCTTGAATGCACCTGTGCTAACATCCCACAAACGGATGGTTCCATCCTTGCTGCTACTTGCCAGCGTCTGACCATCCGGAGAAATCGATACGCTATAGATGGCTTGCGAATGTCCAATGATTACATGCTTGGAAGTTCCCGCGTCTATATTCCACAAACAGATGGTTCCATCTTCGCCCCCACTTGCCAGCGTCTGACCATCCGGAGAAATCGATACACTATGGACGACTTGCGAAGGTCCAACAAAGGTGTGATCAAAGATGTGCTTGAGAGTCCTTGTGTGCACATCCCACAAACGGATGAATCCCCTACCGTCTCCACTTATCAACATCTGACCATCAGCAGAAAAAGATACGCAACGGACATAGCCCGCATGCTCAGTGATTGTTCTCTTGAGGTCTCCTGCGTGAACATCCCACAAACGGATGATGTCGTCCTGACCCCCACTTGCCAACGTCCGACCATCGGGTGAAAATGCTACGCTATTGACGGGAACCAAGTTTTCAGTAAAGATGTGCTTGAGAGTTCTTGTGTGAAAATCCCATAAAAGGATGGTTCTGTCCCAGCCCCCACTCGCCAGAGTTTTCCCATCAGGAGAAAATGCTATACTATAGACTGAATATGCATGTCCAGTAAGAGTGTCCTTGAGGGAGCCTGTGTCGACATCCCACAAACGGATGTTTCCATCTTCGTGCCCACTTACCAGCGTCTGACCATCAGCGGAAAACGATAAGCTCAGGATAAAACCCCAATTTCGAGTAATGGTGTGCTTGAGAGTTCCTGTGTTGACATCCCACAAGCGGATAGTGTTGTCCCAGCTGCCACTCGCTAAGGTCTGACCATCAGGCGAAAATGCTACGCTATAAACAGCATATTTATGCCCAATAAGGGTATCCTTAAGAGAGCCCATGTCGGCACTCCATAAAAAGATGGTGTTGTCACTCCCACTCGCGAGTGTTTTCCCATCAGGGGAAAATGCTACGCTATAAACAGGTTGTGCCCGTCCCCAAAGGGTGTTCTTAAGGGAGCCCGTGTCAACATCCCATAAACGAATGGTTCGGTCCCCGCTCCCACTTGCCAGCGTCCGACCATCAGGAGAAAACGATATGTCACTGATACCACGGCGATGTGCAATGAGTAGATCGATTTCATCACCACTTTGTGCATCGTATATCCATATCCCCAGACTTCCAGCAACCGCCAAACGCTTGCCATTCGGAGAATATGCTATGTCAGAGGTAGTCCCCTTACCCAACCGCGCTTTGGCACCATCAGGTAAACGTATTTGGGTGTAGTCTTGCGCTACGCCGTTCTGTAGAAAGCAGGTTAAAGTGATAGCCAGAAACAGAATTGACATCAAAAAAAAGGGTTTAATATTCATCTGATGTTCCTTTTTCCTCCAACAGCGGAACTTTTGAGAATTAACACCAAGAATTTAGGCAACCTCTCCAATCTTACATTCATAAACGTGTTTAGAGTGAGCTCGGTTTACAAATCCAGCAAACGTGTGGAATCAAATCGCTGAATTCCTGAGAGTTTTCCAGATTCAAAGAAGGTTTCTTCATTTTTTTTGCCAAGATGCAAGATTTGTGCACGAAATTTCGTCTTTAATAATAGAGGGTGTGAGTTACAAACGAATCACCTGTGTTAATTTTACAAAACTCGGTATTTGATTAAGCCTGTTGGCGAATGCAAACACGATTCAATCTGTTTATCAGGAGGAAGTTTCGTGGAAAAAAAAGAAGACGATGTTCAACTGGTTCGCAAAATTTTATCAGGTGACGATGCTGCGTTTGGCATCTTGGTCGAAAAGTACCAAAAGAGCGTTCATACTCTTGTATGGCGGAAGATCGGCGATTATCACCACGCTGAAGACATTATGCAAGATGCCTTCTATCAGGCATATAAAAAACTTTCGACACTTAAAGATCCGAATCAATTTGCCGGATGGCTCTATGTCATCGCGAATCGGCTTTGTATTGATTGGATGCGAAAGCAGAAGTGGATGCGAGAGCAAAAGTTTGTGATGCAATCGCTGGAGGATACACGTCCGGAAGAAATTGAGCGGTCTTCTTACACACATCATGTATCGGAACAATCGAGAACAGAGAGTACCGAGCATTCTCATGCACTTGTGAAAAAACTATTGGAAAAGCTGCCGGAGAGCGAGCGCACCGTCGTGATGCTCTATTATCTCGACGAAATGACCACGAAAGAGATCAGCAAATTCTTGGGAGTGTCGGTAAACACAATTGCGAGTCGACTCCACCGAGCGCGAAAGCGTCTACAAGTAAATCAAGAACTCTTGGTTCAAGAAGTCCTTGATGATGTACAGTTATCAGAAAATCTGAAGGAGAACACCATGAGTCAATTGGAAAGCATTCGCAGCAAGTTTGATTCATTCATAGCACAGGCAAAATCCGACCCGACATCAGGCGAGGATATTCTTAAGGAAGCACACACCCAAGTTGAAGATGCGCTTAAGGGTGAAATCACACCCGACTTGGCACACCTCGCGGATGAGATATACGAGTATATAGGCAAAATCGGAATGGAAAAAAGCGTCTCTTTGCACCGCAGGTATTTGAACGTCGCTGCAGATAATAAGGAGCGTTTCTGGTCGCACCGGCAGTTAAGTGGTAACCTTGCCAGGCTTCAGCGGAACAGGGAAG
>JAPPDN010000790.1 GCA_028824575.1 Candidatus Poribacteria bacterium
CGGCTATGTCAAACGCTGTGCCGTGGTCTACACTCGTACGGATTATCGGTAAGCCTAAGGTGACATTTACAAGTTTCCCAAAGCCGAGAAGTTTTATCGGAATATTACCTTGGTCGTGATACATAGCGATAACGGCGTGCCACTGTCCCTGATTTGCTTTGACAAAAAGCACATCGGCAGGGAGCGGACCGTCTATCGTCCCGTTTTGTGTCTGTACCTGAGCAATAGCTGGACTGATAAAACGCGCCTCCTCCTCTCCGAACATACCGCTCTCACCCGCGTGAGGGTTTAGTCCCGCAACGACCAGTCGGGGCTCAGAAATACCACAGCGGATCAGCACCTCTTGCGTGATTCGGATGACGTTCACTATCCTTGGGACAGAGAGATGTTTCGGGACGTCAGCCAATGCGATATGGTTCGTCACGAAAGAGACTGCGAAAGCGACTTGATTATTTTCGGTCTTTACACAGGGTGTTGCGGTCTCCAAAGCGGGTTTTGGGGTCAATGCTTCAGGCGTACAGAGCATCATCACTACGTCAGGTGTATTCGTGAATGCGGCAAGCATTTCCGTGTGTCCTGAGTAGGGGATCCCTGCGCGGTTTATGGCTGCTTTGCAGATTGGAGCAGTCGTGATAGCATCAAGTTCACCCTGCATCGCAAACTGTGTGGCGACCTCAATCGCTTTGACAGCAGCAGCACCTGCCCGCGCATCTATAGTGCCGAGGCAAACCTCTTCAGGCGATATTGAAGAGACATCAAGCACATCAATTGTCCCGTGCGTTGTGCTTGCTTGCATCGGTGTCTTGATAACATTAAATTTTAATTCGGGTGCGCCGGTGGATATAAATTGACAGGCATTCTGAAGGATAGCAGGACTCCCAATGACAATCGGTTGGCACATTGAATATACGCTTTTGTCTGCGAGTGCCTTGATAATGATTTCAGGACCGATGCCAGCTGCATCCCCCATTGTTAGCCCAACCTTAGGTCTATTTGTGGTATGCTGCGTATTCGTTTCACCCCGCATTAACGGGCGAGGGTTCTGAAACGCAGTGACTTCAGATTGGATTTGCGTTTCTGTGCGAGTCATTGCAATTTTTTTCTCCTTTAATCGAAGCAAGCGGTGCCTCGATCAGGAGATGGAGGCTACGGGTTTATTTGGCGGTAGAGTGTTGTAGCACGCGCCCGTGAGACGTTTCCAGAGGGTAATTCAACAACCTCGTATTCAGACTCTGGCACGTCCGCAATGCCTGTTGGATGCCTTTCCGCAGTAGCGGGTGGGGACCCCGGCATACGAATTACATCACCTACAGAAAGCATTTTCCCGGCTTTTGCAACGTGTCCGTTGACGCTCACTGCGCCTTTGCTACAGAGGGTATTAGCAATTGTCCGCCGTTTTACAAGACGGCTGACCTGCAGGAATTTATCTAACCGCATTTTTTTTTAGAGTTATCGGTTTTCAGTTATCAGTTAAGAGCGTTTCGGATTGTCTAAAAATATTGGGTGAGTCCAGAACCCTCTTTAACTGACAACTGACAGTTTTTTCTCGGCCAGAGAAAAAACGATCTGACAACTGACACCTATCTTACACAGATGGTTGGGGGGCGACTGGTATTTCTACAGGAACCTCGGGGTCCACAACAGGTTCTGTCAGTGCCAATTCCAGTACCTCTGTCATATCGTTGACTTTATGGAAACGGATCCTTTCGCGAATTTCTGTAGGGATGTCAACTTCATCTTTCTCGTTGTCCACGGGAATGATGATGTCAAAGATACCGTTTCGGTAGGCAGCGAGTGCTTTCTCTTTTAAACCACCGATCGGCAGTACTCTACCGCGGAGCGTAATTTCGCCAGTCATAGCAATATCTTTACGAACAGACTTACCTGTGAATGCGGAGAGGATCGCCGTAGCGACGGTAATCCCCGCAGAGGGACCATCTTTCGGAACTGCGCCTTCTGGAATGTGGATATGAATATCCTGCTGCTCAAACTGTTTGTTAGCAAGCCTGAAGGATTCAGCACGCGAACGGATATAGGCGACAGCGGTCTGGACAGACTCACGCATGACTTCCTGAAGTTGCCCAGTCATACTCAGTTTGCCTTCTCCTTGCATCGTCGTTGCTTCAACGGAAACAATATCACCGCCAATCTGTGTCCAGACCATCCCTGTAGCGACACCGACTTCGTCGCGTTCTTCGGCTTTTGTGCGCGTCCACTTAGCAGGACCGAGATAATCGCTCAAATTGGTGGGTGTTATTTCCAAGTTGAGATCCGGTGTCTCTTCGGTGACAATTTCTCTGGCCACCTTCCGCATGACGGTAGTGATTGTGCGTTCGAGGTTTCGGACCCCGGCTTCGCGGGTATACTTGTGTATCATCTCATAGAGGGCTTCGTCTGTGAAGGTGATATTCTCACCTGAAAGTCCGTGACGTTCAAGCTGCTTCGGGATAAGCCCGTTCGGTATGAAGGTAGCGATGTTATGCTTCTCGAAATCGGTATAACCCGGCAATTCAATGATCTCCATCCGGTCCTGGAGCGCAGCCGGTATAGTAACACGCGTGTTAGCGGTCGTGATGAACATCACATCGGAAAGATCAAAAGCAATATCCATGTAATGGTCGCGGAAGGTGGAATTCTGTTCTGGATCGAGAACTTCAAGGAGTGCGGACGCCGGATCACCCCGGAAATCCGAGCTGAGTTTATCAATCTCGTCGAGCAAAAAGAGCGGATTTTTCGACTTTACATCACGGAGCCCTTGAATGATACGTCCGGGAATAGCACCGATATAGGTACGTCTGTGTCCGCGGATTTCAGCTTCATCTCGAACGCCGCCGAGCGACATTCTGACAAACTTCCTACCGGTCGCGCGGGCAACCGATTTACCGAGCGAGGTTTTCCCCACCCCCGGCGGCCCAACGAGACAAATAATGGGACCTTTAAGATGCTTCACGAGTTGTAAGACAGCAAGGTATTCGAGTACATTCTCTTTCGGTTTCTCCAACCCGTAGTGATCCTCGTCAAGTATTCGTTGCGCTTCGGGAAGTTGGAGTTGATGCTCAGTGCTCTCTTTCCAAGGTAAGGCGAGTATCCAATCAACATAAGTACGGATAACTCCGGATTCGGCAGATTGCGGCGGTATCTGTGCGAGCCGATCAAGTTCCTTAAGTGCTTTCTCTTCCGCTTCTTCGGACATTCCGGCGTTTTTTACCTGTTCTCGGAGTTCATCGACTTCAGCGATATCATCCCTGCCGAGCTCCTTCTGAATGACCTTCATCTGTTCCTGAAGATAGAATTCTCGGTGTGTCTTTTGGACAGATTCCCGGACCTGATTGTGAATATCATCTCGGAGTTCATTGCGCTCAAGTGCCTCGTTCAAAAACTGTATGACGACTTGTAAACGTTTAATAGGGTTGAATTCCTCAATAACATTTTGGCGTTCTAGTGCGCTGAGGTCGAGAAATCCAGCAATAATATCTGCGAGAGGGCCCGGTTCCTCTTGCTCTTTAATAAGCTGCTTGACTTCTTCCAAAGTCAAAACATGCGGTTGTGAGTTGCGCGCCTGCTCCTTCTGCCTTGTTTTTGCGTAGTCATTGAAAAGTTTCTTAGTATCTTTGACCAGAGATTCAGCGGCATTTGCTAATCCGATCTCTTCGTGGATAATTTGCACGTCCGCTTGCAAGAAATCAGCCGTTTTCGTATACCTGAGAACAATCGCGCGTTGCTCTGCAGCAATAGCGATACGGATAGTGCCGTCACCAGGTTCATAAGATTCAATGATATTTGCGCCAGCACCAATAGTGTGAAGATGTTCAGGAGCGACATCTTCTCCTTCTTCCAACTCCACTTTTTGGTGGAGGAGGAGTATCCGCCGATTCGAGCGGAGCGCAGCACGGGTCGCCTGGATCCCCATCTCACGGGCGGCATTTAGGAAGGATCTCGTCTTCGGGAAAGGAGAATACATATCGAAATCCGCGGACAAATCAATAACCGGTAA
>JAPPDN010000406.1 GCA_028824575.1 Candidatus Poribacteria bacterium
GGATTTCAGGTTAGAAAACTGCTCTACCAGCCCACTCTGCCAGTGGATTTCAAGGGTGTCAACCTCTGCATTTTTCCCAAGTCCAAAGTGAACGCGCAAATCGCTTTGCGATAAGTAACTGGCGCCGCTACGCACCTGTTTGAGTAGAGACAGATCTCCCGATTTTACAACTATCTTTGTACCGATACCTGACATGTTGCTCTGCGCGCCAATCGGTTGGATTGTTAGCCAATGGTTGCTGTTGCCACCGTCGTTTCTGAGGAGCGTTGCGGGTTGGTTGGAGTTATTGAGGAAAATATCAATGTCCCCGTCATTGTCGTAGTCGCCGAACGCAGCACCACGACTAACTCTCTTAGGTAGTTGTGCCAGACCGACTTCAATGGATGTATCAGTAAAGTGGTATGTGCCGTTTTGTTGGCGTGTGTTGCGGAAAAGTAGGTCAGACTGCGGATAAGTGCTATCCGAGAAAAGCGCGATATTTTCCTGAAGATGACCGTTCGCAACAAAGATGTCCAATAGACCGTCGTTGTTGTAATCAAAGAATTCGACTGCCCACTTAAAATAAGGAAGCGTCACTGCGCCAATCCCTGCAGTAAAAGAGACATCGGTAAAAAAGGCAGCACTTTCATTTTGATAAAGGACCACTGGCAGTGAAGAGGCATTGCTAACAACGAGATCAAGGTAACCGTTGTTATCGTAATCGCCGAACGCGCTCCCCATGCCACTTCCGGGAAAGCCGTTCCCGTCATAGCCTGTGCCGGTAAGGTCAGCAGTCTCGGTAAAGGTGCTATCGCCGTTGTTGTGGTAAAGAAAGTCTGCCTCCATATCGTTAGCGATATGAAGGTCTGGATACCCATCATTATCGTAATCCCCGACTGCAACCGCGAGACCGAGCGCGCGATGTGAGATCCCCGCAGCTTCAGTGACATCTGTAAAAGTGCCATCGCCGTTATTGCGATATAGGATGTCAGATTCGCTTACAAAATGGCTGCCAGCAATCTGATCTGTCGGGCTACAATACGTTCGGATGCCTCGTGTCTCCCACCAACGATTTTCCGCAACCGAAAATTTCATATAGTTGACGACATAGAGGTCAACATATCCATCTAAATCGTAGTCGAGAAAGGCACAACTTGTTCCCCAACGTTCATCGCCAACACCGGCTTTTTGTGTAATATCTGTAAAAGTGCCGTCACCGTTGTTATAGTAGAGAATGTTGGGTCCGTAGTTAGTAACATAAATTTCAGGGTAGCTGTCATTGTTGATATCGGCAGCAGCACACCCGACACCATAACTGGTATCACCGACACCTGCTTTCTGCGTAATATCTGTAAAAGTGCCGTCCCCGTTGTTCCGATAGAGTGTGTTTCGCGGGAGATGTGTTTGAGACGAGTCTTCAGCAACCGGTGGTGGGATATGCGTAGCGTTCACTATATAAAGGTCGAGATCCCCATCGACGTCAAAGTCAAAAAAGAGTGCCCCGGATCCGAGCGTTTCAATGAGATATTTTTCCCCGGTTCTACCATCAACATGCTGGAATAAAATGCCCGCAGCGGCAGTCGCGTCAACGAATTGGATTTCGGCGAAAGCGGTGGCGTGCAGAATGAAAAAGAGAACGACATTATAGAGACATCTCATTGTTTGCCGGAAAACTCTTCCTGTTTTTCACGGGCACGTTGTGCTTCATCTGTGAATCCAAGTGCGTCACAAATTTGAGCGAGTGTATCCCAATAGTTCGCCTCAGTCGGTGCGAGACGGACGGCAGTTCGGGCGTGGGAGAGTGCCTTGTCCAAATCCATCTTCAATTCGGTATAACAAACAGCGATATTGTTATGTGCAATCGCGAGGTCCGTATCGGTCGCGAGTGCCTGCTGATACGCCGTAATCGCGAGGTCAACTTTTCCGTGTTTATGGTAAGCATGTCCCAAGTTGTAATGTGCAGTCGCTAACTCGGGGTCGAGCGAGATAGCCTGTTTATAGGTTGCCACTGCATCCTCAAATCGGCGACGCGCGAGGTAAACGATACCGAGATTGTTATAGCCTCTTGCATCATCCGGGTGCTTTTTCACCCACATTTCGGCTTTCTCAAGGAGCGGATCTGTTTGGCGGAGTACTTTAAAAAACGCCATCGCCGCTGCAGCTTTCTCCTTTTCACCGCGTTTGACGTAAATCTGAGCGAGTTGGTAATGCGCCTCCGTATGATCCACCTGAATTTCAATCGTCTTCTCAAAGGCGGTGATTGCCTCGCCTAAGCGTCTTTGTCTTGCGTAGACTTTACCTAATCCTAAAATAGCACCGGCATCTTCTGAATTGAGTTGTGTGGCTTTTTTAAAGGCACGAGCAGCCTGTTCAAAATCACCTTGTTTCAAGTAGACTTCGCCAAGTCCGGTATAGGCATCTTCCCATTCTGGGTCAATAGCAATCGCACGTTCAAACGCTTCAGTGGCGCGCGGGAGAACCCCTTTCTTGAGATAAACCACGCCAATGTTGTAGTGCGGTTCAGCCGTCAGAGGCGACAATTCGAGTGCCTTCTGATACGCATCAAGTGCGGCATCGTATTGTTTCAATTCGGAGTATGCGACACCAAGTCTGTTATAGATGATAGGGGAATTTGGCGCAAGCGCGATGGCTTTTTTGTATTCGGAGATGGCTTGCTCAAACTCTCCAATAGCGTGATGGGCAGTAGCATTTTTATAATGCTTTTCGGCAGGTGAAGAATCAGATAAAGCCGTGTTTCCAAGGACACTGAAGAGGGTAAATAGGGTAAGATATTTTAGCATACGCTCCACCTCTCTGGTGTAAGGGCGGCGTTTGTACCGCCCTTATCAAGCGTATATTTAGTCGCGATCCGTTTTGATACTCGCCCAGGTTGTCGCGAGTTTCTCTGCGGGTTCCACCGGTAGAAAATCACCCGTCATAATTTGGTTGATTTCTGCCTCGGTAATGATTCTGTTAAAGAGAAATACTTCGTCTATGATACCGGTGAAAAACTCCGCGCCGGGGTGGCGCGCACCGACCATAACATTACCATCAATCTCAATAACGGGTGGGGGTTTAGGGCCGCCGCCTGCTTTCTTGCCATCGTTGTAGATGACGACCTCTGATTTGGTGTCATGCGTCACTGCAAGGTGGACCCAGTCATCGGGTTGAATATCGTCCGTAACGGCTTTTTGTGCCCAACCAGGGGCCTTTGACCAAAAATAGGTTTTGTCGTCACCTTGTCTAAAAATTGATGCCCACTTCAGTTCGCCGGCTGTCACCATGTAATTCCACTCCCGAATTTGCTTATCACCGCGCTTGACCCAGAAAGCGATCGAGAACTGCTCTCTTAACTGTAAAGTATCGTTGATAGGCACCTGTACGTACTGCGCCTTTGTGCCATCGAACTCCAATGCTTTGCCGAACTCCCCGTCGACCCATTTTGGACCTTTGATAAGTTCACCATCATGACCATACACGGAGCCATCAGCAGCATCACCGCCCTTTCCTTCATCAAAGGAGAGGTATAAAACGAGGGATTTATCATCCAATCCAGCATATAAAGATGTTGTCAGGGTGCACAGAACGAATATTGCAACAAGCACCCCTATCAATTGTTCAAATTTGAGCACAGTAAATTTCTCCTTCTTAAGAGTTGTCAGCAGTCAACAGTCGGTTGTTAGTTGTTGAACTTGTGGCAGGTATCTTTGGACATTACCACTGGGGTGTTACTGAAGGCTGAAGGTTGATACCTTAATATGCTGACAGCCGGCGCACTCCGGTTCCCCGAACCATGGTGCGGTGCAGCGCGGCGGGCGATCGTGCGATCGTCGCGCCATGTGGCGGACGGAAGGTTGCGCGTGTCCGGGTGGCCCGGGGCGCGCGGTCGAAGCAGGCGGGAGGGGGAAATTCTCGCCCGGCAGGCTCTCGCGCGGCCGGGAGCGGCGCCGCCGCCATACGCGTCGCTTCGCTCACGGGCCTCCTCAAGGCCAGAACGAGCCGCTATGAGCC
>JAPPDN010000739.1 GCA_028824575.1 Candidatus Poribacteria bacterium
CGATGAATTTCTTCTGGTTCTCAATCCTTGTGAGTTTCATCCTGAAATGGATTATTACGAAACATGGCGGGATCGGCGGTTTTCGGAAGGCGGCTCCGTTCTTTCTCGGTCTCGTGTTGGGTGAATTCGTCGTGACGACCTTCTGGGGCACAGTGGCGATTCTGTTCCGATTGGAGACCTACATTACGATTAATTTGTAGGTGACTGGTTGTCAGTTATCAGTACGGTTTTTTTTTCGCAGAAAAATCGTACTGACAACTGACTCTAATCTATTTCCCATTCTTGCAAACCGAGTGGTACCGGATCAGGACGTTCTGTCGTGCTTTCGATGACGACGTGTTCATCGGTTTCCGAAGATTTATCAAAGGCACACATCACCTCAAGCACATGGTATGCCAAGGCACCGTTTGCGCGGTGCGTCCGTCCTGAACGGATTGCCGATGCCATGTCAATGGCACCAATCATCCGAGCGTTGTTTGGGAAAGGGATTTCCTGCTCTTCCCAATCGCCGCCTGCCGGACAGACATTTACGGGACCGCCAAATCCGTTTGGATCCGGGACCGTCATTGAACCCGTCTCGCCGTAGATTTCGATGCAAGGGAGACTGTGCCGCCACATATCGAAACTCATAATCATTGTGATAATCGCGCCGTTCTGAAACTCAAGCGTCCCCGTGAGGTGGGTCGTGATTTTGACGGGGATCCGTAAGCCGTTTAGTGCTTCGCTCGTTGCGATGCGTTCATCAAATGCATTTGTGGTAATCGCCGCGACGCGCTTAACGGGACCGAGGATATTCACGAGTGCCGTCACATAGTAAGGTCCCATGTCAAGCATCGGGCCGCCGCCGATGTCGTAAAAAAAGGCGGGATTCGGATGCCAACCTTCGGGACCATGACCGCACATAAACGCCGTGCCAGCGATCGGTCTACCAATCTTGCCTGAATCCAATACCTGCCGCGAAGTCTGGATGCCTGCACCGAGAAAGGTGTCTGGGGCACAACCGACCTGAAGTCCTTTTTCAGCGGCGGTTTCAATGAGTTTTTTGCCGCTTTCGGTATCCACGCCGAGCGGTTTTTCGCTGTAGACGTGTTTGCCTGCTTCCAAAACTTGGAGTCCGACATCCACGTGTGCCCTCGGGATCGTGAGGTTCACGACGAGCTCAATCTCATCGTCTGCGAGTAATTGGTCAACCGTGCATGCCTCACAGTTATATCTCTCGGCTTGCGCCTGTGCCGCTTCCATTCGGAGGTCTGCACACGCTTTGATTTCTAAGATGTCGGTTTTTCGCGCGCCCTCAAAATAGGCACTGCTAATGGTTCCACAGCCAATAATTCCGATTTTCATATTTTTAACTATGAGCTCCTGACAAGTATTTAAGTTCGTAGTAGTGCGATTCATCGCACGTCGTATACTCCAAGTGAGTGTTTAAGTTCGTAGTAGTGCGATTCATCACACGTCGTATACTCCAAGTGAGTGTTTAAGTTCATAGTAGTGCGATTCATCGCACGTCGTATACTCCAAGTGAGTGTTTAAGTTCGTAGTAGTGCGATTCATCGCACGTTCTAAATTTCTGCTAACGGGCAATAATGCACGTCGCATTTGGGGTTTTTGCTGGGGTGTTTCTTCGCGTACGCCGCAGAATTGCCCTACTACAAACAGGGTCACCTATAATCTGAAACTTGACGAAGCACTCTTAACTGATAACTGAGTACTGAAAGATTTTTCGCAGAAAAATCGTACTGACAACTAAAACACCTAATCAATTTCCCATTCATTCAAACCGACGGGTACAGGATCAGGACGTTCCGTCGTGCTTTCGATGACAACGTGCTCGCAGGTTTCCGAAGATTTGTCGAAAGCGCACATCACCTCAAGCACGTGATACGCTAACGCGCCGTTTGCACGATGCATGCGTCCCGAAAGGATTGCCGATGCCATGTCAATCACACCGATCATCCGTGCATTGTTCGGGAAAGGGATTTCCTGCTCTTCCCAATTGCCACCTGCCGGACACACATGGACAGGACCGCCAAACCCGTTTGGATCCGGGACCGTCATTGAACCCGTCTCACCGTAGATTTCGATACACGGGAGACTGTGCCGCCACATATCGAAACTCATAATCATCGTGATAATCGCGCCGTTCTGGAATTCGATAGTGCCGGTGAGATGCGTCGTGGTTTTGACAGGGATACGCAAGCCTTTTACGGCTTGACTCGTAGCGATGCGTTCTTCAAACGTTTTCGCGGTAATCGCAGCGACGCGCTTGGCGGGACCGAGGATATTCACGAGTGCCGTCACATAATAAGGTCCCATATCCAGCATCGGTCCGCCACCGATGTCGTAGTAGAAGGCAGGATTCGGGTGCCAACTTTCGTGTCCGTGTCCGCACATAAACGCCGTGCCAGCAATCGGTCTACCGATTTTTCCAGCATCCAATGTTTGCCGAGAAGTCTGGATGCCTGCGCCGAGGAAAGTGTCCGGTGCCGATCCGACGCGGAGTCCTTTTTCTGCTGCGGCTTCGATCAGTTGCTTTCCGCTTTCGGTATCCACACCGAGCGGTTTTTCGCTGTAGACGTGTTTGCCTGCTGCTAAGACCTGTAAACCAACTTCAACGTGTGCGCCCGGAATGGTCAGGTTCACGACGAGTTCGATTGCTGGATCTGCGAGCAGTTCATCAACGCTGCAGGCGTGGACGTTATATCTTTTGGCTTGTGCCTGTGCCGCTTCCATTCGGAGGTCTGCACACGCTTTGATTTCTAAGATGTCGGTTTTTCGCGCGCCCTCAAAATAGGCACTGCTGATCGTTCCACAGCCAATAATTCCGATTTTCATATTTTCAATTTGCCTTTCAGGTGTTTATCTACGAGGTGATGAATTAAATCTGTGCGTATTATATCAGTTGTAGAGGATATTGACAAGATTTTATAGTAGTTGTCAGTACGGTTTTCTACGAAAACCTTTCAGTTATTAGTTATCAGTACTCAGTACTCGGTTAAGAGGCCCGGTAGGTGCGGTTTCATGAGGTTTAATTATTTAAATCGGTAATTCCGATTTTCCCCAGGCCCAGTAGGGGTGTGTTTCTAACCGCACCATAGGTGTCAATTTAGTCAAAGTCAATCTGTCGAGACCCAATGATATTCAAGTCCCGTAGGTTGGGTTGAACGGATATTCCCAAAACCCTGAAAAGGAACACAACACTCGGACTGCATCAGAGATGGTACGCCAAACAGAAAACCGAGAGAAACCCAACGCATTAGCGGTTTACGGACTCCTGACGGTGTGAAGTTGGGTTTCACTACGTTCTTGATTACGGACGACAAACCGCTGGATTTAAGAGGTTTTTGGAAAACACATCTGCCTTCTGAGTTCCGTTCTACCCAACCTACGGGACGACCGGCACTTCAACTTTTATTTTCAAATGAGATTTCAATCTTATCACAAAAATCAAATAAATCAAAAAAATCACAGTTCAGAATTAATAAAACGAGAATCGAACGAAAAATCACTAAATTGACACCTATGGTCCACCGCAAAACCGCACCATAGGTGTCAATTTAGCGATTTTTCATAGCATTTTAGGAGCTGTTGATATAAACATGCCGCCTTTACAGGGCTTAGGTTTTTGGTCGTAAATGCTGCTATAAACATATCGTCCCTACGGGACTAAAGAGAGTTTTGCAGTCTTCAAGGTTTCAGCGTCGTATCCGGTTCGGTTAGGAAACCGAACCTACCGGCCTGGAGGTCGCGACGGTTATTTATCTTAAATTGACGCTTATGGTCCACCGCCAAACCGCACCTACCGGGCCTGGTGGTGAAGATTCGATCGGAAAATGGAGAATTGAATGGCTCTGGACTTGCACCCAGGACTATTTAGTTTTCTGATTTGATTTTGATTTTCCTTTATGGATGTTAACATTCTTCCGCAATATCGCGAGCACAGCTCGCTCCTACAAGAAAAGTATATTCATATAGGTAAAG
>JAPPDN010000127.1 GCA_028824575.1 Candidatus Poribacteria bacterium
ATTCAAGCGCGCCAACTCGCCATAAATGTTCCGATCATCGTTAGTTCCTTGACGAACCTTGAAGTCCAAGAGGCAGGGATTGCCGCTGAAGGTGCAATAACGTTCGCAGGGTGGCTCACGATAGAGGATACCCCTGGAAACCGAGCCTTCGTTGAAAACTACAAAAAAACATTTAGTGAAAGTCAAACGACCTTTTCCGCTTGGGCTTATACAGCATTATACTTACTCGCACATGCTGTTGAACAGGCACAGTCAACTCATCCAGCACTCATTCAAGAACAACTCACAAAAATCACAGACTTTGATACAATCCTGGGGAAGTTCTCATTCAATACCGATGGAGATGCTGTTTACTCACCCAAGATACTTGTCGTTAAGAACGGCATGTTCCAACCTTTTTGATAGCGAACTATATACTTTAGAATTTGTGGAGATTTGTTGTAGTGTACTGCCATCGGTTTTTTAGACCACACCCTAAAGCAAGATTGTGCTACAATACAATCTCATTAGAAAGGAGTTATCCGATGGCGAAACGCAGAAAATTCACCCCTGAATTTAACCTCAGCAGTGCGACTTTCCAAGCAGAAGTGTGTCGGCGGAGAATCTAATCTCAACGAAAATTAACTTTCACAGTGGAAGCGACAACTCGTTGAAAATGCATCTACTTTGATAGGGTGTTTTTGATAGGGTATTTCTGCGGATTGCTTGGGTATTTCTGCGGATTGCTTGCGATCTGCATTCCCAACCGAACCGGATTCTACACAAAAACCTTGAAGATGCCAAAACCTTCTTGAATCCCGTAGGGTTTATTTCCTTGGGTGTTTCTTTAAGTATTTCTGTAGAAAAACGGGACCTCACACACCTAAGCCCCGTAGGGGCAGCGTTTGGTGTGTAGACGCACAACCCCATAAGTGTCAATTTAAGAAAAAACGACCGCCACGGTCCCCAGGCCGGTAGGTTCGGTTTTGCGGTGTACACACCCAAATGCGACCTGCATTCCAACCGAACCGGCTCCTACGCGAAAACATTGAAGACTTCAAAGCCCTCTTGAGTTCCGTAGGATTTATTTGCTGGGGTGTTTCTGCAGCATCTTTGTAGAAACGTGGATCAAGGAAAAACCCAAGCCCCGTAGGGGGTTTTTGCTGGGGTGTTTCTTCAGCATCTATGATCAGATCACGCCAAATATCGTGAAATATCCCTAAATTGACACCTATGGTGTGTAGACGCACAACCCCTAAAAAAAATAAGTCCCAGCGGGCCGACATCTGTGACATGAAGGTTTTGAGGGGAAGGAAGCTCTGAACTGTGATTTATGGGATTCAATGATTTACAGAATTATAGTTTCCGCTCTGTGATTGAGAATCGGCTTTTAGCTCTTGTAGGTTGGGTTGAACGGTTATGTCCACATCTCTTCCGACAGTTACCCACACAGCAACGGAAGATCAGAAACCTTCAGCCAGCAAGAACCCAGTGAAACCCAACGCAAGTACTATCACACCCATGCTTGACCTGTTCAGTTTCGCTACAGCTATTACCAAAAAACAGGAATCGCCAGCAGCGTGCCAGCGTATAAACTGGTAGAGCGTGTATTTTTACCGCGCTACCCAACCTACGATTATGCTTCAACTTTTATTTTCAAACTCACATCGATTAAAAGTTTATCGTTGAATGCACCCCAGTCTTTACCCGCGTTGAAGTTTCGATTCCAGACTGGTTCGATTAAAAGGGGTCAGTCACCGGGTTCATGGAGAAAACTGATCGTGTTTCGATTCCAGACTGGTTCGATTAAAAACGCTCCATAAAAACCGTCAAATATATTATACACGATCCGCATGAAACAGGTCAACTAAATTTCACTTTTTGAGCATCCATAACCAAACATTTCCGCCCCTCTATCAACTCAACCGGCTAAGCTGCCGCTCTCGTGAGAGGGGTTTGTAACCCCGATTTTCTTCACATGACACACCCAGTCCTGAAAATATTGATTCTGACAACAAAAAACACTTGACACCACTCACTATTTAGGGTATAATCCACTATAACAAAAAGGAGGACACCTATGGCAAGAAAGAAACGCTCGACGCAACAAAAAGAAGTCCAAGACTACCGACACAACAATGCAACCCGAAAGAACAACCCACCCGCAGGCATCGCTGCACACGGGAAAATCAAAGAAACACCGAAGCAGGAATACGCATACAATCCACACCTACCACCCAACCTCCGATCCGATCCAAACGGAGACGCAGACAAACTCCCCGAACTGCTCCAACAAGCACAACGGCAAACACTCACCGCCGAGGAAGCGAAAACCATCGCCGATGCACTCCGACACCACGGACCATGGCTTGAATGGGCAGGCAAACAGGAGACGAAATCTTTTACCGTCGATCCGGTAGCATTGCATATCCACGAACGCGTCAGCACCAAAGCCATTCTGAAAGTCGCAGAACGTCAAAACGTCCAGCGCGAATTCTTCGCCGATCCACAACAGGATTATAGCAAAGCCGTTGACTTCTACCAGCACGACGTAGACTGGGCAAACCGCCTCATCCTCGGCGATAGTCTCACCGTCATGAGCTCCCTCGCCCACCGAGAAGACCTCGCCGGTAAGGTGCAAATGATCTATATCGACCCACCCTACGGCATCAAATTCGCCTCCAACTTCCAACCCACAGTCTTTCAACGCGATGTAAAAGACAGAGAGCAAGATTTGACCCGCGAACGGGAACAGATCAAAGCCTACCGAGATACATGGACGCTCGGTGTCCACTCCTACCTCGCCTACCTCCGAGACCGTCTAATCGTTGCCAAAGACTTGTTGCACGACAGTGGAAGTATTTTTGTCCAAATAGGTGATGAAAATGTCCATCTTGTACGCAATTTAATGGACGAGGTATTTAAACCTGATAACTTTGTTTCTCAAATCTCAGTGTTCAAAACTACAACACAAAGGAATTTGCTAGATAACAACCTCTTTTATTTGATCTGGTATGCAAGGGATATAGAACGTCTCAAATATCGTCAACTATTTATCGATAAACCGTGTGATGAATGGGCTCGTGAAACCAAAGGAGGGTCTTGGGGTGTTACCATTGATTTGAAAGATCGCCCCTTAACTCCCGAAGAGAAAGCGAACACAAATTTACTTTCCCCTGATGCTAAAGTGTATCAACTTTCAGGATTGACTTCTGCTGGCGCGGGTTCTGATAGACCCCCTTTTACATTTGAAGGGACTACACATTATACAGATTCAAAAAGCCATTGGAAAACAAGTGTTGAAGGTCTGCAAAGACTTAATTTAGCAAATCGGTTAGAAAGTCGGGGCATAAAACCATGGTTCAAGAAATATCACGAGGATTTCCCTGTAAAACGTTTAACAAATGCTTGGGTGGATACTTCAGGTAAAGCCAACGAAAGATTTTATGTTGTCCAAACTCAAGATAGAGTTATAGAACGTTGTATTTTAATGTCCACTGATCCTGGGGATATTGTTCTTGATCCAACATGTGGTGGTGGTACTACCGCCTATGTTGCTGAGCAGCGCGGTCGACGGTGGATTACGATTGATACGAGTCGTGTCGCCGTTGCCTTAGCGCGACAACGTCTCTTAACGGGATATTTTGATTACTATGAACTCAAGGATCCATCAAAAGGTATAGTTGGAGGTTTCTCTAACGAGAGGGTTCCGCATATCACCCTCAAAAGCATTGCCCAAAACACGGCACTTGATCCTATTTTCGCAAAATATGAACCAATTCTGAAAGATAAACTGGATGCGCTCAACCGTGCCTTGGCAGAAGTTACACCAGACATCCGTACGAAACTCCTTGCCAAACTTGGAGAAAAAGAAAGGCGCGAAGGGAAAAGATCTATCACGAATGTAGACCTCCGACGCTGGCAACTCCCAGAAATGACTTGGCAGGAGTGGGATGTCCCTTTTGATACTGACCCCAACTGGCCCCAAGCGTTACAAG
>JAPPDN010000439.1 GCA_028824575.1 Candidatus Poribacteria bacterium
CACCATTGCCGGACTTTACACTATTCCGCCCCTAATAGCACGGCAGCAGCACGTAGGGCATATATCCTCGTCTTCGGCAGCCCCCCGAAAAAACTGGATAAGCCAGCACACCGTCCGTGGCAGAAGGAAGAGCAAGAAGCACTCGCGAAACTGGAATCGCTTTTTTAAATATTGGGTTTCTGCTCCGATTTTTCCGTTGTCAAAATCGGGTTTCCGATGAAAAATAGTGAACAACCGTAGCCTGTAATGTAATGGAAGGGTTTTTGCTGGGGGTGTTTTTGATAGGGGTGTTTTTGATAGGGTATTTCTGCGTATTTCTGCGTATTTCTGCGTATTGATAGGGGTGTTTTTGATAGGGTATTTCTGCGGATTTTTGCGGATTTCTGCGGATTTCTTCATATCTACGGCGTAGCACCTTCAAACCCGATACGCACCTCACCGAACCGCAAGGAAAAGTAAAAAAATGAAAATTATTTGTACTGGCATCAGCTGTTCGGGGCGCAAAGAGTTGATGGCAAATTTTAAAATACTCTGCATGAAACAGAAACTGAACATCGGCTTTTTCAATATTGGCGATGTTATGCACAGTGCTGCCGCGGAATCTCGTGTCCATTTTACAGACAAAGTACTCGATTCAGATCCAGCCGTTTTATCGTTGGCACGGCGCACCGCTTTCTATGAAATCGCACGACGCGCCGAATCGTATGAACATGCCATCATCGGACTACACGCCTGCTTTCGGTGGCGCGGGAGTCTTATCGAAGGATTCGCTTTCAAAGATATTGAAATCCTTCTGCCGGACCTATTGATCAACGTTGTTGATAATATCACCGATATATCGGAACGGATGAAAGAAAGTGGACAATGGTCAGGTATGGATAATTCTACCCTCAATGTTTGGTTAGACGAGGAAGAGTTCCTGACGCGACAAATCGCACATTTCACAGAGAAACCACACTACACCGTCGCAAGACAACACGACCTTGAGAATTTTTATGAACTCCTCTTTTCACCGAAACCGAAATTTTACCTCAGTTATCCGATTACACTTCTCAGAGACACTCCAAAGGAAATTGAAAAAATCCGAGAGATCGGCGAAAAATTGAGTCGGTCATTTATTGTCTTTGATCCACTCACAATCAAAGATATGGCACTGGTGACCGCTGGCGGAGATGGAAGTGTCCCTGCGACGATGGGTGAAATGGACGACGGCGTGATTGAACAGATTAAAACTCGAACAATCTCACGGGATTACCAATTTGTCCACCAGAGCGACTTTGTCGTTGTCATCTATCCGACAGACAAATTGTCGCCCGGTGTTCTCAGTGAAATGAACTACGCTACCCGTCATAACAAACCGGTGTACGCCGTCTACACAGGAACGCGGAGTATCTTCTTTGAGAACTTATGCGACCGGATATTTGACACCTACGAGGAGTTAGCAGACTTTCTGACAACCACGTACAAAATAGATGAAAGTTGAATACCTTGATTTTTCTTAAAGTTTCTTTTAACGGATTCTGATCTACAATTATTGTGTCTATATTTGAATTGTTCTATTCATTTTGATTATACTAAAGTTTGGACAATTCGTGTTGCGTGTGAGTTGAGTTTTCAAGGGGCTCTGTATTTTTCCAAGAGTTTTGCCCCTCACGAAATTTTGAGAAAAATCCCGCAATCCAGCGGAGTGCTATGTCTATAGAAAAAGGTTTATCCCCTCTTGCACTCCAGCGGAGTGCTATGTATTCTAAGAGGATATACCACTTATGTGGAACCGAAAATTGTCCAAAGTTTAGTTGATTATAGTAAAGGGTAAAAATAAATGGACACTTCCCCTTCCACGGTAGGCACGGTTTCCTAACCGTGCCGGTGCAAAGTGTCTTATTAATTCTAAGATCTACTATAGTATGGAGATATCAGTCTATGGAAGCACGTGATACAGATTTTTTACAACTATTAGATGGGAGGAAACAATTCTCTGTACCAATCTTTCAACGCAGATACAGTTGGGAAAAAAAGCATTGTGAAAAGTTGTGGGATGATGTGCTGCGTCTAGGGCGAGACCGCGAAAACCCATCTCATTTTCTGGGTTCAATTGTTTATATAGAACCTAAAGTCAACAATGCTTCAGGGGTGCGTGAATTGCACGTTATTGATGGGCAACAGAGGTTAACGACTTTAACCCTTTTGCTAGCAGCACTTAGCAGAGCAATTGAAGGACAGAACATTGATATTGGTATAACCGCTGAAGAACTTTCGGATTATTACCTTAATACCCGCAAGACTGATGAACTACGCTACAAACAGTTACTTACTTACCATGATAGGGATACCCTGATTCAGTTATTGGATGGAAAAGATAAGGAATGGTTCCGAATTATTGATCAGAATGATAACGGAAGTCTCATTCGGTTATTAGAGGATAAAGAACTCCCTACTGACTCTTCTCCTCAACTATTGGAGAACTACCGCTTTTTTGAGACTAAACTCAATGATGTTAATCTTGAGACAGTATATAATGGAATCCAGAAGTTGAGAGTTGTAGACATCGCCTTGGATCGTAGTCACGATAACCCACAATTAATTTTTGAAAGTCTCAATTCCACCGGACTAAGTTTATCGCAAGCAGATCTCATACGCAATTACGTCCTTATGGGACAAAAACCGGATTTCCAAGACAGACTGTATAGAGAGTACTGGTTACCTATGGAGCGAAGTTTCGGCAATGAATATACTAAGCGATTTGACCGTTTCATAAGGGATTATCTCACGTTAGAAACACGACAGATTCCTAATATTAGGAGTGTCTACGAGAAATTCAAATTATACTTGCCTACTATAGAGGATCCAGAAATTTTAGAGATAATTCTTGGAGATATTTCTTGTTATGCAAAACATTATGTGAACATCGCCCTACTCCAAGAAAGGGATCCAGAGCTTCAGGCGTGTTTTAAAGATATTCAAGATCTTCGCGTTGAAGTTTCCTTTCCGTTCTTACTTGAGGTTTATGAGGACTATACGCGAGAAAAAATTGAAAAAGCTGAGATAATCGAAATTCTTCGGTTAGTAGAAAGTTATGTTTTTCGTCGCGCTGTATGTGGCATTCCAACAAATAGTTTGAACAAAACTTTTGCATCACTTATGACCGAAGTCAACAAAGACAATTATCTTGATAGTCTAAGGGATGCTTTCTTGCAAATGACCTCCTATAGACGTTTTCCAAGAGATCATGAGTTCAAAACGGAGTTACTGATTAAGGATGTTTATAACTTTGACAGGTGTAATTACTTGTTGCGCAAATTAGAGAGTTATGGATATAAAGAACCATTTGACGGCGCAGGATATACCGTTGAGCATATAATGCCGCAAAATCGAGATTTGTCTGAGATATGGCAGGAAGAATTGGGTGAGAATTGGCAAGAAATACAAGAGAAATACATTCATACGATCGGTAACCTCACTCTTACTGGATACAATCCAGAGTTAAGTGATCACTCCTTCACTGAGAAGAAGCATCTTGACCCTGGTGGATTTCTCCAAAGCCGATTGCGTTTAAATGACAACTTGGTCCAAGTAAAGAAATGGGATGAAACCGCTATCCAAAGCAGAGCAGAGAAACTCGCAGAGAAGGCACTCAAAATGTGGATTAGTCCCCAGTGAAAAGGTAAAATTTTCGGGTTGTGCTTCTATATTATTGTCACTTGCAGCGGTATTGAACTGTCCTGATTCCAAAAGGATTTCTGTTACGAAACTAATATTCTAAATTCTGACCGAGTGGTGCGTCGGCGCATCACTGCACTATCGTTGAAAGGTTTTTATCCTATGGTTGATGCGTATTACACAACTGACGAATCTCACTATAATGAGTGTCTTGAGAAGGGCACCATTGTTCCGACGAAAGATTGGTATGGTAAAAGGTTTTGCATTGAGGATTTTTTAGCAGGCGATCACAAATATATTTTTCTGTTCGTCAA
>JAPPDN010000573.1 GCA_028824575.1 Candidatus Poribacteria bacterium
CATCAGCTATGCCCTTCTTCAATGAGTGCTTCAAGTTGCCCAATGAGTAGCGGCAAATCATTCTATCCTCGCTTTTTCACAAATCCTCAAAGTTTTCCTTAGCTTTAATAATTCGCTAATTGACATGCTGATTCAAATGTCTCAATGTTCCAATCAGTTTGTGAACCAAACTCCTTGCGCAGACGGATCATTCCGGGAGGCTGGACTATGCGACTGATCCTTCTGCTAACTTCTCGAATAGTCCTTACTACCGTTCTATTCCTATTCCGAGCGGGTTTGTGACTGGAAATGTCGCGTGGTGCTGTCGCGTAAGCCTTTCGGGTAAACGAGAGAACACGTTTTACGTCGCTTTCCGTCGGCAAACTCCTTCCACCCCTTCGCCACGGCGTGAGCGCTGCAATCGGATCACTGTGCAACATCTCATTCCATACGCGATCCTCATGTGCGTTTTGGGAACCATGATGCGGAACTTTGAAAAACGAGGCTTTGCAACTCGGCCGTTCGGGAGCATCAAGTATCTCCAACCAACCACTCCCCTCAAGATCGGCACCGAGGAGAACCGCCGTATTGCCGATCTTGATTAACAGAACAACCGCAACCTTGTTAGGGGTCAAGGTAGGAATACGTCTTTTCGTTTCGCGTGCCTGTGGACGAAGGTGGTCTATTCCCTGTAAGAAGCTATCGACTTCTTTATCGAAAGGCGAGAGGGACCAAATCTCGCAATTATCCTGACTAAAGATTCTACGATTGGCTATAGCAAATACAGGCTTAGAAAACCTCTCCTCAAGGAGCGACCGGACCTTGTAGAATTCCTGCATTCCAGACCCCACTTGGGACATAGGACGACTCGCTGTAGCGTCCATCATCGCGAGGAATTCCTGTTTACGAAGGGCACTTGCACAGCAGAACATCGCGTTGTTGCAAACCTCAACCAACTTTCCCATGCCGCGTATATGATCGTCATGCCAATGAGTGGCAACTATGAGGCGAACCACTTCAGAAGGATTTAATCCCAGGTCCTGGAAATATGCCAATGCTGCTGGGCGGGAATCTGCACTGAGACAGGAATCGACAATTACCCAACTTCCGTTCCCTATATGAAGAATTATACACTCTCCGTAACCAGGGCCAACAAGGGTCACTTCCATCATATTGTGTGCAGGTGGAATACCGAGGGGAATTACTCCGCCCATAACTGAGCGGTCTTCCTGGCCCGCGCCTCGGCCTCAACTATATCCTGTTTGGTCACAACAGGGAGTTCACGGAAGACGACCGCGGAGACACGTCGCTTAGTTCCACTTGCAGAACGCTCGTACCCGATGACCCACCGAAAAATGCTACCGGGACGCAGACGCTTGAGATCGTCTTCTGAAATCTCAGCAAGAGGAATGACGGCTTCTTCTTCCTCATGCGTGGAACCAGCAGTCAGATCTAAAAGCAGCACTGTGAAGTCGTCCTCTCCTATTTCTATGACATACCCTTCCCACTCCTGAAGCGCGTGAAAGGTTACCTTGTGCCAAGTCTGTGAATCTTGAGTTAAGTCCAAAAAATTAACGATCGAGCTAATATCTGAACCAATTTCAATCGATGTTGCTCTATCCTCAATTTTGGTCTCTATAATTTCAGTATCACGTACCTTGTTCCGTGATTGTTTTAGTGTCGTCTCAATGTGGCCTGCATGCCTTTCCCGCAACCATTGGCGAAGGGATTGGTCAAAGGATTCGATAGAATTTTCGTTGCTACCTGATGAATTCTGAAGTTTGTTATTCGCAAGAGCGAATGCAGTCTCCGACATCTTTATCTCCTCGTTAATGACATAATGTGATCAATAATTTGATCCGCACACCGCAGAGATTCGTCAAAATTCTCCTCCAACAGTTCGACGATTTTACTGGTTCCCATCTCGCTCTCTACGTTCTCAATGGCATAGTGGTCATTGACTCGAACGTAAACACCAAGACGTCCTTGGCCGATTCGGTTAGATGGTTCTACCGTCACATTTATTTGTCCACCCGGCGGTCTGCCTTCTGGGCTAACTTGTGTCATGGTGATAGAAGTTACACCACCATGAGATCCGTCAGGTTCAAGTTTCTTACCCCACTCTCCCCATGGATCGGTAGGCGCAAGCAATCTGCCGAGTTGGTCCCGCTCATCAAAGCTCTCCACTAAAAAATGCACTTCCCGGTTGATCCCCATGGTATCAAGAGGTGTATGGGGCAAGTGCTCGCGGAAGATACGGACAGCCAAATCCTGTACGCGAACATAGGGAGCCTGAGTCGTGTTGATTAGGAAACGTTCAGGAACAACTTGCATCTGAAGCCAATCCACATTGAATTCTGAAATTTGGGGATGAACGATTTTCGTATCTGCAGTATCGACCATCTTTTCGGAAATAAGCCCGTGCCATCCGAACCACGCAGGTGTAAAAATCGAAGGATTGAAATTACCAATCATGACAACCGAGACACCAGCGATTTCAGGTTCGATTCTCATTTTACCGGTCCCTCCTGATTAATAGTCTCTTGGATCTTGTTAAGGAGCTAAGTTTCCATTGAAGTAGAATCTCGATTCTCGCACTCATGCATCTATCTCCACAAATATTTGCTGCTTGAACACCCAGCGCATTTACATTTGTATCGACGCAGGCCCTGAGTAAGTCGCATGCACTTTTAGTCTCGTTATCACCGGGCTTCTCAGTTATCAGATTTCTCCGACTCCGATAGATTGTTCATCATAAACCGTATCATATCGTTAAATATCTTCTTGAGCTCCACCAAATCTTGCCCCGTATATTCTTTCTTATAATCAAGCTCCTGTGAATAAAATTCCCATACACAACTATTCGAGTCTACTACATTTTCAATTTCCAAAGAAAAATAGTAACCCGGCGTACTCCGAAAATCTTGGAAATAAAATGCGAAGTAAGAAGAAACAAAAAGTACGTTTTCCGGCCAAGTGTCACTATTATCTTTTAATTTTGATAACGAAAAAATTTGGTTGCCAACAACAACGTCATCACTATGTACCAAAACATTCTCGAACAGATCAGAAAACCGTTCTACCTTCTCTTCACAATAGAAAAATAACGGATACAGCACCTTTTCTGCATATTCTCTCGCTTCAATTGTCTCGCCTGTAATCGTTTCGTATTCTCTTGCTTCAATTGCCTCCTCCGTGTCCTTTTGCAAAGAACGTTTGAAGAGCACGATCTCTTTATCTATGTCCTCCACATCTTCAATATCCTCTCCTCGGGCGGCTTTTAGATGGAGATTCAGAGTATGTTCGCAACAATGTGCAATATAGGTGATAAACTCGACTAAATCTTCTGTCTTATCTACTTGCTCCAGTATTCCGATGTATTGATCTCTCTCCTCGACGGGGACTACAGCCACCGTGTATCCGTGCTTAATCAAGATCATATTCATCAAAAGCCGCGCCATGCGGCCATTACCATCGTCAAATGGATGAATGCGGATAAAACGATAGTGAAAAGTAGCGGCTATAACAATCGGATGCTCGCCCTCATCTTCTTGTCTTCTATACCAATCTATGAGATCGCTCATCGCCGATTTCACCTGATCCGGCGGCGTAAAATAATAAATCTCTCCCGTAGAAGTCCGCACATTATTAGGATGTGTCTTATACTCTCCAATGGCAATGCGTCGTTTGATGGGCTGTCCATCTGGCGTTATCGCGTCGTTTTCATACGGCTCCTTCAGCAATACTTTGTGGAGATTTCGGATAAAGACCTCATTAAGTAATTCATTTCTTTTTACTGCACCCTCCATCGCCTTTACCGCCTCATCATGCCCCTCAATATCCAGATGATCGCGCATAGGCTTCCCACGGGCAGTAAGCCCATGGAGGATCAGACTTCTCGTTTCTCCGAGCGTCAGGCGGATCTGTGACCCAAAAATTGAACCAGTTATCAGGCTAATTTACGCTAAGGGTCAGTCGTGATATTTCTCATA
>JAPPDN010000566.1 GCA_028824575.1 Candidatus Poribacteria bacterium
GAGACTAAAACCCCGTCCTTTAGGGCGGGGATACAGTCTCGCTTTAGTGAATTAGACGAGGGCGTTTTTTTCAAAAAAAACCTTGACATTTTTTGTGGGTGCTGCTATACTCTTTAATACCAGTTGGCAGACATTTCCAGCGTAACCGCAAGGTTACGTGTCTGCCTTCCTACTGGAAAGGTGTTAAAGGCTGGTAGCTGGTGAAGCATTGAAAACCTACAAATACAAGATACAATCCCATAAACGCAACCGTCATTTGCTGTCGGATACGCGTATCATAAGTCAAGTGCATAACCACTTTGTGGCGTTGACGCGTCGGCATTACCGTATTTTCGGGCAATCTGAAGGCTATAGGCGCGCCTCGTATAACCGTTTGAGTCGCCACTTGACGAAACTGAAGGGGTTGGAGAAATATGCGCACTGGCGGATTCCCTATTCTTGGGCATTGCAGGAATGTTTGAGACGGCTGGATCTCGGCTACATCAACTTCCTTGAAGGCCGAGCCAAACGCCCTCCGAAATTCAAGTCGTGGCGAAACTATCGCTCTATGACTTTTGATGGTAAGCAGGTTGAGATCCAACAGGTCTGTGATAAATCCTATAAGCAACGCCGCGTGCCTGTCTCTAAGATCCGTCTCAATGGACGTTGGTATCGATGCTGGTATTCTCGCGAAATACAAGGAAATATCAACCGCGTTACGGTCAAACGTGATGCCCTCGGTGATTGGTATATCAGTGTTCTGACAGATGATGAAGGACTTGACCCCGAACCCAAGACGGGTGATGCTGCAGGGTTTGACTATGGCAACAAGACCTTCCTGACCTGTTCTGACGGCACGAAATACGAGTCGCCTGAATTCTATAAGCAGTCCGTCAAGAAGGTGAAACAAGCCAATCGTCAGTTGTCTAAGAAGGTGAGAGGTAGCAACAACCGCAAGCGCGCATCTAAACACTCTGCTCGGACACACCGTAAGATTCAGCGTCAACGCGAGGACTATCATTGGAAACTTGCCCTTGAGATTGTCCGTAAGTTTGACATCTCTTTCTTTGAGGACTTGAACCTGAACGGCATGAAACGACTTTGGGGTCGTAAAGTCTCTGACCTTGCCTTCGGTGCGTTCATGCTGAAGATGAAATGGCAATCGAAAAAGCGTGGTAAGCGCGTGGAGACGATTGGACGTTGGGAAGCGACAACGCCTATCTGCCACTCTTGCGGGCAACGGCACTTGTTCATAGACTTGTCTGTTCGTGAGTGGTATTGCCAGAGTTGTAAAACCGGTCATGACCGCGATGTGAACGCTGCGATAAATATTCTCAAGGTTGGGACATCAACCTTTGGCGTAGAGGGTGTAAGACTTGCGATTGCAAGCGTCCCTTGTTGATCCCACAATCCGCTCCGCACAGGGGGAAGAATCCCCCTGCTTTAGCGCGGGGAGTATGTCAAACTGCTGAACGTCATAAATGGCTTGATAAACTTGATAAGGACACAGTCCTTGAAGGTATTCAACAGATTGAAAAATCTGCCCTAACCACTTCACTGCCGCATGTTTACGAGATAAATCCCGCCTGCCACGAGAAGTGCGCCGACGAGCAGACTCAGTGTGAGTTCGTCACCCAAGACCAGATAGCTGAACAAAACACCCGAAAGCGGCGTAGCAAAGAAAAGTACCACCAATTTACTCGCACTATATCTCTCAAGTATTGAAGTCCACGCCAAGAAACAGTAGCCAGCGATAACACCACCTTGGTAAAGAAGTGCAACAGCACTTGAAAGGGTCAGCTGCATCGGTTCACCGCGCTCCAGTAGGAAACTCATTGCGGCATAACACGGTAGACTCAAACTTAGATACCAGACCAAGAGCCGGTACGGGTGAATGGCTTGAACGAGTAATTTTGTTACAACGACGCGTAACCCTAAGAAACATCCGCTGATGAGAACAAGGATGTCGCCGAGGATACTCGTTTGACCTTCACCGAGGTTCGGGGCGACGGTTACGAAAACACCGCTGAAGGCGACGATGATCCCTAATGTCTTTGTAATAGAGAGGCGTTCGCCGGGAATCCAGAAATGCGCGAAGAGTGCTGTGAAAAAAGGATAGACGTTAATGAAAATAGTGGAACGTGATGCTGTTGTGAGTTCGGTCCCGGTATTCAAGCAGATAATTTGGAGTATGAAAATTGCTGTGAGTAGCAACAATCGTAGAAATTCGCCACGGCGCAAACCGAGTGAGACACGGCGAAAGAGCGACCAACCGCCGACAACAACAAGACCTATCACAAAGCGGAAGAACGCCAACGCCATCGGTGGGAAATCTTGTAAACCGACTTTTATTGCGGGCGAATTCCCACCCCAAAGAAACGCGAGGAGCAGACTGAGAGCGATAATTTTCCCGTGCGGCTCCTCGCTGATAACGTTGGGTTTGGGGGGTGTCCCGATAGTCTCTTTTCTGTTGGAAGGCAACTGTTGTCCTCGGTGGCAATTATTGTGCTCTGAAAAAATTTAAGTCAATCGTAGGCACCGGGGCGATGGTTACCCATTAAACGCTGTTGACGGTCTGTCGCTTGCTCTAAGATCGCATCATCGAATTGAAACCGATTCAGGTAGGGCGGGAATTTCTGCGTGATCATCCGATTCGCGTAATGCACTTGTAAGAGGTATCGGGTCTGCTCGCTCCGATTCGCAGTGCCTCGGTGCCAGACCTCGCTCCGGAAAATCACGACATCGCCGCCATTACAAAGGATACTCTGTTCCTTTGCACCTTTCCATTCGGCTTCACCATCGGGTCGGCGTCCGGAAAGATGGCTACCTGGAACGAACTTTGTTGGGCCGAGATCTTCGTAGAGGTCATCGAGATAGTAGTGAGCGGTTGAGATGAAGATTGGCACCTTGACGCGCGGATCTTCCAGAAGGTCCGCTGGCAGCGGGATGGGTAGCCAATCTATGTGTAGCCCTTGATCGGGACGACCAGGTCCTGTTACCCAAGCCGTCATGCCGATGACGTGACAGTCGTCACCGTGAACGGCTTCTGCTAATTCAATGACCGGAGATTTGTCGAGGTAATGCAGAAACACTGGGTCGCGATTGAAGGCGTTATTGATATGTTTGTTAAGGAAACCGCTGCCGTTCTCAGGCAGGCTGTGTCGGTCGAAACTTTCAGGGTTCGCAGTGAGTCGATCCATTGCGTCGCGAAGTTCCGCGAGTTGTGCTTCGTCAATAACCTTTGGAAGGTAGGCATACCCATCTTCCTCCATTGCCTTGACTTGGTCTTCGAGATCAGGGTAGGCTACGAGAGGTAAGGCTTGGCTCATTATCTGCTTCTCCTTTTAAAAAAATAAACTGAACATGGAATCTCCCACTTGTGTATTTTACAACTTTCGAGCGTTGATGTCAACTTTTTTTCTGAACAATTCGTTATTAAAGTGCATCCAATATAGTGTAAAAGAGAATCATAGTTATCACAAAAAGGAGAAAATAAAAATGAGAAACGAAAACGTAACGCCCGAAGTTCATGAATCTGTAAAAAATGTTAATACTAAAGATACTGGTATCCGCGTACTGGGGGTCGTCCTGGAATCCTTACCGGGTAATCTGTTCCATGTGAAGTTAGAGGAGAATGACCACAAAGTTGTGGCGTACCTCGCCGGTAAGTTAATGCAGCACAAAATCTGGGTGCTTCCCGGTGATCAGGTTACCGTTGAACTTTCTCCGTATGACCTAACGCGTGGACGCATCGTCTGGCGGAATCCCGGTAATTAGAAAATGCTTTGAGAGGTGCGCGGTTTCATGGCGAGTGTTAGCTGCGTCTAATCGCGCGCCTTCTGTTATGCAGATTAATTTTCAATGCGTGTATCTACACGTTTCCGCAGGTGAACCTAACTATGGAAGGAATAGTCATAAAAGCGAGAGGTGGTGCGTACGAGGTACAAGTTGACAAACAGTGTTATACTTGTGCCGTGCGTCACCACCTCATT
>JAPPDN010000926.1 GCA_028824575.1 Candidatus Poribacteria bacterium
CCTGATATGCGTTATGCTGGTCTCGGTTGTGGACTCTGTGTCTGGGTGCGGGTGCAACAGACAGATTGGATACCTACATCTCAAGTTGGCGAATACGGTTGGATCGGCGGGGCAAGCACGGAATTTTGGATTGCACCGCGGGATGAATTGGTCTCAATTACACTTGCGCAGTACATCCCTTTTTCCGAACTGAGCGAAAGGGTCAAACCACTCGTCTACGCCGCAATTTTAAAGGAATGACTTTCAGTTAGAACCGTTTTTCTAACTATGGCCTCCTGGGCTGTTATCCAAATGTAAAGCAAAGACAAATTATACCTTTTAAGGCATAATTTCATTACGAGCAGATTCTGGTTCCCCAAAACCGAACAGGCCCTTTGCCTCGTTCGCTTTTCACCAAAAACCTGCTTGGAACGTAGTGGAAAGCAGATCAAAAACTTAATAATTAAAAAAATGATTATCAAGAACAATCCGGAACACGTAAGTACTGATCAAATTGTGCTGTTCCCTTTTGACGACTACAGCATCCCGTTTCAACACGGTGTTCGGTTACAACTCGTGCCTTACAGAGCTGGTGTTGATCGTACCCGAATCGTCGTACATCCCGGTCCGATCGGTGCACCCGACAGTTCCCGTGTCATCTATTATGGGTCTGTCCATCGCGTCGGTACCGAACTCTGGATGTGGTACTTAGCGCAAGGCGATGACGACAGTTGGCACCATCGGGTGTGCTTCGCAAAAAGCCATGATGGTTATAACTGGGAGAAACCGGAACTCGGACTCGTAGAATATAACGGCTCAACCCGAAACAACCTCGTGGATATCCAAGGCGGACAGTACCATATTCAGGCATGTGTGGTGTATTATGAACCCGATGATCCGGATCCTGCGCGTCGATTTAAAGCTATTATTGAAACCTCCAAATATACCCCAAAATTCGCAGTCATGTTTAGCGAAGACGGACTCCGATGGCACGAAGCCGAACGGCACCCTCACCCACCCTCCTGTGAGATGTCTGGTCTTACGAAATTTAATGGTTGCTACTATCTAACTGCACACGGCGGTAGCCATATAGGTCCCACACGGCAGATGGTCATATACGCCTCCTACGACTTTGAGCACTGGATCGAAGCGTCATGCTTAGGTTTCAGACGGGGTAATATTCCACCGAGACCTGTCGTCTATGGTGCACACCAAGGTGAACAGGTACATCTTGGCGCGGCACTCTGGAATCGTGGGAATGTGATTCTCGGTTTCTATGGACAGTGGCACGGCCCGGAAAACAACGACCGACGACACGTCACAATGGATCTTGGCTTGGTCGTTAGCAACGATGCACTTCATTACCGAGAACCGATTCCTGATTTTCAGATGGTAGAAGCGGCGGAGGATGACTTTGAACATTTACCGACACCGATGAATTTCAAACACGCTGCACTCATGCAAGGACAAGGCTTTGAAAATGTCGGCGATGAGACGCTTTTCTGGTATGCCCCGTGGCCAGAGCAGCTGAGCAATGGTGTCCGGATCGCAACATGGCAGCGCGATCGGCTCGGCTATTTCCAAACAGCCGATCTGACTCGAAAAACAGCGCAACCACGACACGTAATTTCAGCACCTATCGACCTCGAAGGACAGCCTTGCACAGTGTACTTGAACGTTGACGGATTATCCGAGTATAGTCAGGTTACCGTTGACATCTTAGACGAACGTTTTCAAGTGCTTGAAGGGTATTCCAGAGAGGACTGTCTCCCTTTTATATCAGGATTTCATCAAAAAGTGAAGTGGAAAGGCGGTGAATGGGTTAAAGGAAAAGAAGCGATCCGCATCCGACTCAATTTCACTGGGATTCGTCCAGAAGATCCGAAGGTCTACGCCATTTATGTCGAAAAAGTAGACACCCCTTGATTTCAATCCTATCTTCTGCTAAAATGTAATGTACGGATGGAGGAACAATATGACTATTTTATATAAATGGAGCGCGCTACTGTTAATCATAGCGTTAACTTTCTACCTTACCGCGTGTGGTCCGAAAGCGATACCGTATTCTCAAAACACGGACGCACCCGAACCGAACGCAGTCGCTGTCGCACACTACAATTGGGGTATGACATCTGCTCAGAACGGCAATTTCGACCAAGCTATCATGGAACTCCACTTAGCTATCCAGAACGAACCGGGGTGGGTAATGCCGTTTTTTACATTAGGTGTTGTCTATGGCAATCAAGGCGAACTCGACAAAGCGATCCAAGTGTGGGAGCGCGCTACGCAGTTAGATGCCGATTTCGCGAAGGCGCATTATAACCTTGCCGTTGCCTATTTACACAAGGAAAAAAAAACACGATCCATTGCATCCTTGCGTAAAGCGATTCGGATAGACAAGGAGGCTCTCTCCTCGGCAAAAGTGGATCCAGCACTTGAGAGCATTCGTAGCACCCCCGAATTTCAAGAATTGGAACACACTGCTGAAGAGGAAAATCAACAAGATTGATGCCGCGCAGCGCAAGATATGGCACGTTATACTAACCTTTCACCGACAGAACTTGCACACATCGTCGCACAATACCCAATCGGTACATCACTGAAACTTGAGGAGATCCCCGGTGGGTTCGGGAATAGTAATTTTAAACTGACAACCACAGACGGCGAGTTTCTGCTGAAAATTTGCGATGAGAAAGATTCAGCAGAACTCAACATGCAAATCTCGCTCCTGCAACACCTCCGTCAGCACACATACCCGACAGTGTACCCGATCCTAACGAAGGACCAGAAATTCCTGACGCATGAGACCTTTGGGAGTGTGATGCTCTACCCGTTCCTGCAAGGAGAAGAACCACTACCTTCACCCAATATATTGGCACAACTCGGTGAGGCATTGGCGAAACTACACTGCATTCCGCCAGTTGCAGGACTTCCCTGTTTTGCGATGGGTATATCACAGATGCGACCTTTCCTCCAAGAGGTGCAAGATACAGAATTTGCCACGCACCCGTTTGTCGAATTGCTAAAGTCGCAATTGGAATCACTGGAACCGCACCTCAATGCCCCTCTCCCGATGGGACTCCTCCACGGAGACCTTTTTTTAGACAATACGCTTTTCGAGGGTGAAGAGATGGTGGCAATCCTTGATTTTGAGGAAGGCTGTTATGATACACTGCTCATTGATGTCGGCATGACCATCATCGGGTGTTGCTATACATCAGCACACCAACTGAATTTAAAAGCGGCGAGGCGATTTCTGGATGCTTATAATGTAGTGCGTCCGTTGACAGAAAGTGAGTGGAAACATTTGGATTGCTTTGTTCACTATGCCGCACTCTCAATCGCGTTTTGGCGATTTAGACAATTTAACATCCGCCGTCCAGACGCAAACCGCGCCAACACATATCAGGAAATGATTACCCGCAGTGCTCAATTTAAAGCAACGCACGACAAAGTCTAAGCGTCTGAAGTTACTCCGCAAGGTAAAATAAAAAAATGTCTTTAATACGATTAGAAAACGTCACCAAACTCTACGATCCAGACTTAATTCTCGACAATATTTCGGTTGCAATTGAGCATGGCGACAGAATTGGGTTAATTGGCCGTAACGGAACCGGAAAAACAACGTTAATTAAAATTATAAACGGTATGCTTGCCAATTTTAAGGGTAAAGTAGTGTCCGCGAAGGGGTTGCGTATCGGGTATCTCAGCCAAGAACCGGATCTCTCGCGCGACTGCACGTTAAGGCAAGAAATGCTTAAGGTTTTTGAAAAAAGGCGCGCGCTTGAAGACAAAATGCTCCTGTTAGCGGAGGAAATGGAGACACAGGAGTCACCGCATCTCTTAACAGAATATGCCCGGATTCAGGAACAACATGAACGGCTCGGTGGTTACGACTACGAACCCCAGATTAACCGAATCCTCGGTGGTTTAGGTTTCGCTGAACTGGATTTTAATCT
>JAPPDN010000013.1 GCA_028824575.1 Candidatus Poribacteria bacterium
GTGATGGTGCGTGTTAGTCGTAGCAGATGGGCCCTTGACAGAGACGCTTTCTATGACATCAGGATAGAGCGTGCCTTGTGCAAGAAAACGGAAATTATGCGGCATCTCTGCCACCGATCGTTTGAAAGTTTCAATAAACTGTGCCCCGATGACCTTTCGCTTCTGCTCCGGGTCCGTAACCGCCACCAACCCATCAAGAAACGGCTTTACTGCATCAACAGCGACAAGCGGAATGCCGATCTGTTTACAAGTTTTGATGACCTCAGCGGCTTCATTTCTTCGGAGGAGTCCATTATCCACAAAGACGGATACGAGCGCGTCGCCTATCGCCTGATGGAGCAGCGTCGCCAACACCATTGAATCAATGCCGCCGCTGACTGCACAGAGGACGCGTTCATCACCGACTTGTTCCTGTATTTGTGCTGTCGCACGTGCGATGAAAGCACGCATCGTCCAAGTATTGCGGCACCCGCATATCTCTCGCGTGAAGTTCGCCAAAATCCGGTCAGCATCCTGCGTATGCTCCACCTCCGGATGGAATTGTAAACCGTAAAACGCGCGTTCGGTATCTACCATAGCAGCGATAGGGGCATTCTCTGTCTGTGCAATTGTTTGGAAACCGATGGGAGGTGCCTCAATCCGATCACCGTGGCTCATCCAAGCAGAAAAGCAGGAAGAGAGCCCCTCAAAAAGCGGATCCGTTTTGCTAAGCACTTGAAGCGGGGCGTGCCCGTATTCGCGTTCAGTGGCTGGATGTACTTTCCCACCCGCTAAGAGTGCCGCCATGAGCTGCATCCCGTAGCAGATACCTAACACAGGTATGCCGAGATTAAAGAGTTTCTCATCAATTTTCGGGGCATCCGTCTCATAGACACTTGCGGGTCCACCACTGAGAATGATCCCCTTCGGCGCGATAGCCTCTATTTGGGGCAGCGTCAGTGTATACGGGTGAATTTCGCAATAGATATTTTGCTCGCGGACGCGCCGGGCAATCAGCTGCGTGTATTGCGAACCGAAATCCAAAATGAGAATAGTCTCTTGTTGTACGAATGCTGTGTTGTCGGTGTAGTCCATAAGCTTGTAGATTCGGTGTCTATCTATATACCCACCTCTTTTAGAGGTGAGGCGTTGCTTCGCAATCAATAATATCGCCAGTCTGCGGCTCAAAAATTACACCATAAGAACCGGGGGGCGCGAAATCAATATCGCTTAACATAGCCAAGCCAGTATTCGCGTCCTCTAAGTAGTAGTACCCCCGATGCGTGTGCCTCGGTGTGTTGATACAGCGCACGTGGTAGCAGTGGTTGTGGAACTGAATTGTATTTCCGTAAATGATAATATATCTGTCTCCAAACAGATTCATCGCGATCTGATGGACGACATAAGGATCTACATGTTGCACAATTTTTCAGTTAGTCTTGATGATAACATCAATCCTGCGGTTCTTTTCTTCTTTGTTCGGCCCATCCTCAACAATAGGTCGGGTCTCTCCTAAGCCAACTGCGGTAATCCGTCCCGCGTCTACCCGCCCGTCTGTAGTGAGGAATCTCTTAATTGAATCCGCGCGCCCCATACTTACACTTTGATTGACCCTCGCATTTCCTAAAGAACTGGTGTGCGCCTCGATTCGGACCGGATATTTACTGAATCCAGCCGTTCGTAGCACTTTTGCAAGCTGCGCGAACGCATCAATAAATTCTGGTCGGATCTGTGTACTCCCGTAGGCAAACGCATTGCCACTAATACGGATGAGGATACTATCGCGTTGTTGTGTGACGGTAGCATTAGGAATCCGCTTTGCGGCGAGCAGCAAATCCGACTTCGCCGATGTTACCCGTTCCGCACCTGCAATGGCGCGTTGTAGGTAGTCGTCTCCCTCCGCAGCTGCTTTAATCGCATTGTCATATTCCTTAGCAGCAAATGCGGATTGCGATTTCTCGTACGCCGAATTTGCGAGTTCATAAAGTTTTGCTTCCAGCTGCGGCACCTGTGTCTCAGCCTGCGCGGCGATCTTTTCGCCTAAACCCTCAATAGCCCGTCGGGCACGTGCTATCAGCGTATTTAATTCCTGCTGCGCGCGTTGCCTATATTCCCTGACCTCCGCAGTTGCGACAGCCTCGTCGGCGGATTGTCGCGCCTGTTCTGCGGACTGTCGCGCCTGCTCATAGCGATTTACCTCCAACGCCTGTTTCGCGCTTTGCAGTTGTGCGCTCGCCTCTTGCAGCTGCTTCGGCGCATGTTGGTTGGCATTGAGGATTTGCGCACGTTGGATGATAACTTCCACCTGCGCGATTGCGATCTGCGCCTTCGTCTTTGCCGTCACCTCTGCCCCTCGTTTTTGCACCGCCAATTGGTAAAGATCATTTACGAGTGTCTGGGCATCAGTCGTGCCATCTTCGGCATCAGGAAACGCCTTTTGTTCAATAAGGTTCGTTATTGAAGTAAGCGCCGCTTGAACGCGTTCATAGTCAGCGGTCTCCTTAATGGCAGGATAAATATCTACCGTAATATCCACAAGCAACTCTAAACCGGTAATCGGGGCACGAAGTTCGGCTTGACGGAGCTTTGTTCTTAAATCCGTGAGTTCGGCTGAGAGTTGTTCTACCTGTTGTTGGCTCTCATCACCTGATCTCAAAGCTCGAGCAAACTGCTCTTCGGTGATCGCTTGACGGATACGTTCGATTTCGAGTTCATACTCCTGTATCTCTATGGCCTGTTGATATATCTGTTCTCGGATAGAGACGACCTTCTGCTTCGCGTGGTGTTGTCGTGCTTTCGCGATAGTGATCAGTGCCACCAATTCCGCCTGATACGCGAACTCATAACTTTGCGGAATATCCGACTGCTCTTGCGAGTTCCGAGCGAAACTCATGAGTTTCACTGCGCGTCCGTATTCCTCTGGCACCACAGATTCGGCTTCCAATTCTGCTGCATTATTTATGGCTTGTTGCCCGTCTTGGAACTGCGTCGCCAGCATAACTTCATCAATCTCTGGTTTCGTACATCCAAAAACGACGAGGCAAGTACCTAAGAGTAGCCATCCGTAAAATTTCATGAGTCATCCCCAACGGTTAGCGTTTGACTATTTTAGTCGTCACGCAATGCATCAAGTTCTGCTTTTATCACCGCAAGCCTCTGGCGCACCTCAGCAACACTCTGTTCGCCGAGCGTGAGTTGCGCTGCTTCCTCTTCAACGAGTGCTTCCTCGCGCACAGCAATAGCGGTTTCAGTTGCGATGCGGGCATGGAGATATGCACGCAGTGCCAGCCGATATGCTTGTTCCGCATCACCAGCGTTCATTTCATTTTCAGCAGTCGTAAACAACTCTTGAGCGGTGCTGAGCGGTGTCCCTGCGGTCTCCTGGGCACCCATCGCCTCCGCGGAGGAGAGCGCAATTTGCGCATTTTGCATTGTTTCCGCGGCGAGCTGTTGCAATTGCTTACCGCACCCAAGCAATCCGAGCATTATTGTTAAGGTGATGAGGTAGATTATCCATCTCATGTCGGTCCTCTCCTGTCTGTTTTGCAGCAAGAGACTGCTTTAAAATCGTGTGAACATTCGGGAATTTTGGAGTAAAAAAGCCTCGCTTGGGTGGCGCGCGATGCAGCACCCTAAGGCGAGGCTTCTCGTCGTTCGTTCCTGGTACGGAGGTCTTCGCTAAAATTCAGGACGCTCTGTATAGACACTCACCTTCCGGCGATACTTGTCTTTCCGCTCAAACCATACATATCCATTAATTTTCGAGTAGAGCGTATAATCATTTCCAAGACCGACGTTGTTGCCCGGGTGTATATGGGTCCCACGTTGCCGGGCGAGAATGCTCCCTGCGGTGACATAACTTCCAGAAAATTTCTTGACACCGAGTCGTTTGCCGATACTGTCGCGTCCGTTCCGGGTGCTTCCGCCGCCTTTCTTATGAGCCATCA
>JAPPDN010000547.1 GCA_028824575.1 Candidatus Poribacteria bacterium
GTTGAGGTTATCGCACAAGGCTTGCCTGCTTCTCCAGGTGCCGCTGTCGGTAAAGTGGTCTTCACAGCGCTCCATGCCGAGGAGATGGCAGCTGCTGGCGAAAAAGTCATCCTCGTCCGGACCGAAACATCGCCAGAAGACATCGGCGGTATGGATGCCGCGGAGGGGATCCTCACGGCGCGTGGGGGTATGACGAGCCACGCCGCTGTCGTCGCACGCGGCATGGGAAAATGCTGTGTCGCCGGTTGTTCTGCGTTGTTTATCAATGAAGAAGCATTGGAATTTTACGCCGAAGGAAAACGCTACACTGAAGGCGATTTCATCACGCTTAACGGCTCCACAGGTGATGTCCTTGATGGACAAGTCGCACTCATCCAACCTGAACTCAGTGGGCAATTCGGGACGCTCATGGAGTGGGCGGACGAAGTCCGTTCGTTGGATGTTCGCACGAATGCCGATACACCCGAAGATGCCAAAAATGCAAGGCAATTTGGCGCGGAAGGGATCGGACTCTGCCGAACCGAGCACATGTTCTTCGGCACCGGAATCGACGCGGTCCGCGAGATGATCCTCGCCGATGAGACCGCCGAACGCGAAGCCGCATTGGCGAAACTGCTTCCGCATCAACGTTCAGATTTCATCGGAATCTTTGAGGCGATGGCTGGCTATCCTGTTACGATTCGTACCCTTGATCCGCCGCTTCACGAGTTCTTACCGAAGAATGAAGCCGAAATCCAAGAACTCGCAGATCGGATCGGTATTGAGCCGCGAAAACTCAGTGAACGTGTTGAGGAATTGCACGAATTCAATCCGATGCTCGGACATCGTGGGTGCAGACTCGGTATCGTCTATCCAGAGATAACCGAGATGCAGGCGCGGGCGATCTTTGAAGCCGCTGTTGATGTTGCCAAACGCGATATCACGGTACTCCCTGAGATCATGATTCCACTTGTCGGGCACATCAACGAATTCTCGCTACAGCGTAAAGTCGTCGTTGATACTGCCGATGCCGTCTTTAAAGAGACCGGCACACGCGTTGCGTACCTTGTCGGAACGATGATTGAGCTGCCCCGTGCAGCACTCACCGCTGACAAGATCGCAGCCGAAGCTGAATTCTTCTCTTACGGCACCAACGATCTCACGCAGACGACGTTCGGGATGAGCCGTGACGATGCAGTGAAATTCCTTGATGATTACGTTAAAGAGGGTGTGCTTGAATACGATCCGTTCCAAATTCTTGACCAAGAAGGTGTCGGCAGCCTCTTACAAATCGGTTCGGAGAAAGGGCGCTCGGCACGTCCTGATCTGAAGGTCGGGATCTGTGGTGAGCACGGCGGCGAACCGAGTTCCGTGAAATTCTGCTACGGCTTGGACTTTGATTACGTGTCGTGTTCCCCGTTCCGTGTACCGATCGCGCGTCTCGCTGCAGCACAAGCTGTCATTGAAGCAGAAGATTAGTCTGATAATAGTTAACAGTTATCAGTTACAGAAGTTAACAGTTAACAGTACGCTGCGTTTTCAGTTAACAGTTACAAGAAGTTTTGGATAATCCTAAACCCGGACTGAAAACTGAAAGATTTTTTCGTAGAAAAAATCGTACTGAAAACTGTTAACTACTACAAGAGGTTTCTTGTGGTTGTAGTAGAATTGGTAACCGCCACAAGGTCTTAACTGAAAACTGAGTACTGTTAACTGTTAACTTCCTAACGAGGTGAAAACATGAACGCACAAGAATTTGGCGCACTACCTCCGGACGGAAACTCCGATGCCCTACTCTCGCCAGAAGGGCTCCCTCTTAAACCTATCAAGATGACCTTGGAGGAGTTCCTTGAAAGCGATTTAGAGGGTTATGAATACATTAAAGAAAAATTAATACCAGTGCCTCCAACCTCATTGGAACATGGCGACATTAGTATGAACCTAATTTCGCTGTTAAACTCGTACGTACGTAAAAATCAATTAGGGCGCGTTTATATGCCAGACACAGGTTTCCGAGTTGGTGAACAGGTATTGATACCAGACATCGCGTTTCTTGCAAACGCACGGATACCTGATGACCTCAGTAAAGCATCTCCGGTTCCACCAGACCTCGCTGTTGAAATCGTTTCGCCCTCAGACACATTACGACGCGTCGAAGAAAAGGTTTTTGCATACTTGGAAGCACAGACACAGTTGGTATGGGTACTCAGTCCCACGTTCAAAACGGTAACTGTCTATCGTTCCGAAACGGAGATCACAGTCCTCACACGAAATGATACACTCACCGGTGAGAATGTCGTTGAAGGGTTTTCTTGTCAGGTGGCAGAACTTTTTGAGTAGTGCAAGGTAGCAGGCACAGTCCCAGTGCCGTCAGCATTGGAAAGGACAACATAATATATGCTAATCGCAGATGTAAATGAAATTGAAGGGCGCACTTATCCTGCCCGTAGACGCACCAAAAATCTTGTCGGCGGCGCGTCTCCGATCCAGATAAATGAATTCTGTATGGGGTTCGTCGTTTTAGAACCCAACGGTGGGCAAGTGCCGTGGCACAACCACGAACAGGAAGAGATCTACTTCATCGTTGAAGGCGAAGGCGAAATGTGTCTCGGTGAGGAGCGGCAAACCCTCTCGGCGGGGCAGACGGTTTTTATTCCGTCGTGGGTCTTCCATCAACTAACGAACACGGGCGATACACCCATGCACATGGTCTACTGTTATGGCCCCGCGGGCGATGTGGCGCATTGGAAACAGGAACTCGCTGGCACACTCCCGAAAGCCGGTGTTGACGCACCACCACTCCCAGAAGGCGCAGCCCCCCAATGCACTGACAAACCTTAGACATATCTATCCGTTTCGCGTAGAACGAGCATAAAATCAGGAAGCAGAATCAATTAACTATGCGTAACGCATACCCGAGAGAAGTAGAAATCTATCGTTCTCGGAATGGTCGAGAACCTTTCACAGAATGGTTGAACGCAATTCGAGATCAGAAAACACAAAGACGCATTCGGACCCGGCTTGCAGCTCTTAAATTAGGCAATTTCGGAGATTACAAATCTGTGGGTGAAGGGGTCTTTGAGTTGCGTTTTCACTTCGGGGTAGGTTATCGAGTTTATTTTCGTGAAGTGGGTAACACCGTTGTTCTTCTGCTCTGTGGAGGCGATAAATCATCACAGGCGCGCGACATTGAACGTGCAAAAGCCTATTGGTTGGCGTACAAGGAGACGCACCTATGAGAAAAATGAGAACGTACCGCGAGTACCTTATTGATATATTCACCGATCGCGATGAAGCGATTGGGCACCTCCAAGTGGCACTTGAAGATTACCAAACTCACGGGAATACAGACATATTTCTATTCTTGCTTGAAACCGTCGTAGAAGCTCAAGGCGGGATTACTGAACTGGCAAAGCAAACCGATATGAAACCGCACGTGCTTTCGGACGCGCTCACCAGTGACGATGTACCGCTCATTGACAGACTCGGAACGATTCTTAAAGCCCTCGGATACCGGCTTTCAATCGAACCGTTAGAAGTGGAAAGCCTCAATCTTGAAACTGCTACCACGGGGGGACAAGCTGCAACAGCACCGCTGTCAGAAAATCAAGGCACACCACGACAAGCAGGTAAATAATAGGAGATACATGACCCATCAGACTCAAAAAACACATCGCGTCGGCATCATCATGAACGGTGTCACCGGCAGGATGGGAACCAACCAACACCTCATCCGCTCCATCTTGGCAATCGCAGAGGAGGGCGGCATCCCGATCGGCGACGGCGAAGTTATTATGCCCGACCCGTATCTCGTCGGTAGAAACCCGGCGAAACTGGAGAAGCTTTCCGAAACCACCGGCGTTGAGAAATGGACAACAGACCTCGACGCTGCCCTCGCCGATGAAGATTACAGCGTCTATTTTGACGCACAGGTTACGTC
>JAPPDN010000282.1 GCA_028824575.1 Candidatus Poribacteria bacterium
CTGAGCAGCTGCTCCACATCCGGGAACAAAGTTTGATCGTCCCCAATCACTTCGAGCTTGATAAGCGATGTCTCAAGTGCTTCTCTTGCAAGGTTCGCTGTCAGGACTGCGTCCTTCGCTGTGAAACACCCCGCGGTATTCGGGAGGATCGTCATACCCCGTTCACGCAGGAGTGCGAACAGATTTTCGCCAGATGTATCATCCGTCCATTTCACACGACGCATTGACACCGTAGCAATCTCGGCACCGCTCGCCGCAATAGCCTCCGTCATGATACGAAAATTCGGGTACCCCGCCGTTCCGATGAGTAACCGTGATGTATATGTTTGATCTGCGATTTTGAATGCTTGCATATTTTTTTGACTATAGAGATTTGCTTAAAAATCCTATTTTTTATAGAGTGCTACACCGACTTGTTCAACCTGCTCGATCATTTCAGAGTTACGGATATTCTTGAAGATGGACAGATCAACGCTATAAGGCAGCAACTGGTCGTCCAGATCGTTTGCAATTTGTGAGAGTATCGTGTGTGTGAGTTCAACATTACCGCGAAGTGTCAGGTCAATGTCAGATCCGTTTTTGTAATCACCTCTGGCGCGGGAACCGTATAACACGGCTTCTTCCACCTGTGGATATCGAACCAAAACATCGCGGATTTTTTGGAGCGTCCGGGCAGACAAACCGTATTGCATTTTTAAAGGGTTCCTTCCGATTTCAGTTGCTGCAATCTTGCAAGCAATCTTTCAAATTCAGCATAATAAGCATTACGGATGGTCATAACAACCTGAGCTGCGGTCTTTTCATCATAGGTATGCGAGGTTAGGTTACGTTTGTCAACCATATCCATCCAGACTTCACCGTTTTCAATCAGACCGTTCCGAAAAGCGACTCGCGTTGTATCGCGCGAACCGTACAAATTCAATATCCCTTGTGCTTCCAAGAAGTCCTTCAAGGTTTTCCAAGCAAGTTCATGCGTGTATTCAAACCCTTGTATCAACCCTTGCGCTTCTAAGTCTGAGAGTTCCCGTTGTTCCGCAAGTTTGACAGCTGCCCTTAATCGACCCAAAACCCTTTCAAAACTATTTGCACGTTGAATCCAACGAACCTCTTGACTTTGCATAGTGTTGTGCCTACAATTCATCACCGTCTATTTTCAATTAGTATAGCAGCGTCAAAGTCTCTTTATCAAGTCATTTTTTACTCAAGATTAGGGCTATTTAGCCCTCGGTTTTTTCGTCCAATTTTGCGGCGTACTCGCTCATAAGCGACCTGCTTTAGACACCCGGGGTCCCCATCCGTTACTGGGAAGGGGCCCAGTAGGTGCTGTTTTGCGGTGTACTCACCTGCCCCCTTGATGAAGTTTAATAAAATATTTGGGTAATGCTAAGACGTGTGGTTAACCAGTAGATCGGTTCGTAAAGTTATTTGTTAAACCTCATATAAGGGGGGTGTTTTTGCTGGGGTATTTGATAGGGTATTTCTGCGGATTTCTGCGGATTTCCGTTAGGTTGAACGGAACTCAAAAGACAGATATGTTCTCCAAATACCTCTCAAAGTCAGCGTGCTGTCGTATGCAATCAAGAATGTAGTGAAACCCAACTTCATACCGTCAGCGTCTCGGTAGCCACAAGATGTTGGGTTTCACTCGGTTTTTGTTTGACGGAACATCTATAGAGCAGATCTATTTTTCTATTCTTTTTCAGGGTTTTGGTGGCACCCGTTCAACCCAACCTACGATGTTACTATCCGCCTTGGACAGCACGTATTATCTCTACATCGCTATTTTCACGAAGTTCCGTTCCCTGCCATTCGGTTTTCGGAATAACTTCCCGATCCACAGCAACAGCGATACCTGCCTGCCCCGGATCTAATTCCAAAGCGATGAGCAGGTCATAAACATTTGAATTGAGGCAAATCTCTGTTTCTTCGCCATTCACGTGTATTTTCATTTTTTCAAACGTGGTTACTTACGGCACACAGTATGTGCCTGCTACCTTAAAAACCGATCTAACTGAAACGGGGCAATTGTCTCTGAAGTCTCACCCGTCAAAATCAGTTTGGCAATCTCATAAGCCGTAATGGGTGTGAGTAAGATACCGTTGCGATAGTGTCCCGTTGCGTATATCAAGTTCTCAACAGGTGTTTTCCCAAGTATAGGCGCGTTGTCTCTACTGCCCGGACGTAAGCCTGTCCACGTCTCCAGAAGTGGCAGCTCGTAAATGCCCGGCACTGCTTCCCACGCGCCGCGAAGCAGTTCAAACACGCCACCACCCGTTAAACGTGTGTCAAACCCCATTTCCTCACTCGTCGCACTCCAATAAGTATCTGCATCGGTCTGAACAGCCGCACGCTCTGTCACATCTCCCACCCGGTACACGGCCTCCAATTCGGGAATCGGCGCATCTGCACGAATATCGGTAGCCTCGCGTGAAAAAATATCCAACAAAAAAGGTGCCTCACCATCGGGTTGTAACAGGATTTCTACAGACTGATCTCCCGCTTCTACCGCATACTTCAAGAGCGACACGGGCAAATCGATCCGAACGCGATCCACAAACACCTGCGTCACAGCACCGGGTATTGGCGTTGCAAGCACCTCGGACTCGACCCAGCGAGTCGTATCGACATAGGTCTGAAGTTCTTCCCATGGCGAATCGGGCCGCAATGCAATCAGCGATGCATTTTCGACCAATCGTGCCGACCGAATACCCAGATTGACGCGCAGGGAATCAATCGTCAACCCCGATGGTACACCGCCAGACAACTCATCCGGCACATTAAAACGCAACAGACTCCGCAGCAAAAACCCATTCATCTGCCCGACCAGCAATTCCTCTTGTTCCCCCATCACGGTAGGAATAATCAAAGATTGAAAGGACCGCGCCGACGTTAGCGGAATCGCGGGCAATGCTACTGTATCACCGGGATCGCGTCCAACAAAGCCCTCGCCCAATGGGTTGCGCTTTTCGGTATTGCAACCAGTGAGACAGGTCACAAATAAAAAAATCAGTAAAAATCGTTTTCTCATCATAATCATCACTCAATGGATAAAAATAGCTGACTACAATAGCCCTTTACACGCTTCAAAGCGTCAAACGTTTCGTTGTACTCGACCACGGGAAATCGCGCGTTCTATACCCGGCAAAAAAAACGCTTCGCACACGCGATCCCAGCTCATTTGTCCGGCTAACCTGTAACCCGAATGCAATCGCGCCTCGCGTTCTCTATCCGATGATGGCAACGCATCTGCGATATCCCACGCAACTTTTTCTGCCACTTTGCCTTCCTGGACACGACGTTCATACTCACCTATCACACGGGCAGACGCGGCACTCTCCAATGCGACATCTGCCGTATAATCTGCCACGATGACGAGGGGATCGGCCTGTTCTTTTGTCACGCGACCCAAAAATCCGCAACACCCGCACACACTACTCGGCACACAAAGCCCACCAAAAGTCAGAGGTTCGAGCACGGCAATACCAAATGGCTCGTAAATCGATTGTCCAAATTCAACATCCGTACCCCGGCGCAAATCCTCAAATGTCATATCTTGCGGCATGCGCTGCCCGCAACTCGCCTGGTCCCATCCAAACTGATTGACCAAAATGGCTTGAATGGCAACAGATTCGCGATTAAACCCTACCATATCCCGCCAGATATCCACCTCATTTGAAACCAGATCGGGTGGTCCTTTATGGTGTACAACCGGCCATCCATATTCGGACTCCATAATCTCGATATCGCGCGCACTACGCTGTTCCGCAGCTGTTGTAAGCACAAAAAACACACCCGTTTGTCCTTTGTTCCCCAACAATTTATCGAGATGTGTCAGCACGAGTAAATCACGCCATAGCCCTTTACTAATCACCGGGCGCGTAACATGAGTCATCACCACATCTGGCTCATATCCGAG
>JAPPDN010000200.1 GCA_028824575.1 Candidatus Poribacteria bacterium
CGCTCACCGAGCTCACTGAGACAGAGCATGGCACCCACGAAAATTATCAGCAACAATACGGACATCCGATAGAAGACATTGAAGCCGGAATTGATACCTTCTTTCCACGTCGCTAATATCATAGCATGTTGGGTGAAAGAATTCAAACGTTTTCCGTATAATCACTGCCGGGTTTTTGCTTGGGTGTTTCTTCAGGGTTTCATGAAGTTTAAGTATTTAAATCAGTAATCCTGATTTCCGCAGGCTCGGTAGGTGCGGTTTGCAACCGCATTTCCCCGAGGTCCGGTAGGTGCGATTTGCAACCGAACCATAGGTGTCAATTTAGCAGGAATAAGATTGTATTTCGTGTGAGAAAAATGCTGTGAAGAGGAAGCACCTCTTGTATAATGTAGAAAAGGTTATAGTGGTTAATTCTACAAAAACAGAGGTATTTCCAATGTCCATTTTGCAACAAGTGCCGGATAAAATGCAAACGATTCTTCAGATCGCCATCTCTTCTACCTGCGCCATACCAACAGTAGTAAAGAACACCACGCCGAATAAACAGATAAGACTTGCATACACTGCACGTTTCATCGTTCCGATTCCTCCATTATTATACCATTTCTGTTAATAAATCCCTCTTTATGTAGAATAAACTGTTAGTTTCTTCCGCATCACTGAACATTCCATGAAAACTGGTAATGTGAGATAAACATTTAGAAATAGTATTATTTTTTATTCCGATCTTTCGTCCGCAGTCGTTCGGATCTCGACCTTGGCGACGGTGAAGTTACGCCGCGTAAACTTCGCGAACGCCGATTTTCAAGCCGTAAATCACCTTTTTTGTAAGTCCGCCGTGAAAGCGGTGTATACCGACTCCCACTGTGATATCGGCGATAGACGTTTCTATAAGGATAATAACCGCTATAGTAGCGGTAGTACGGCGCGCGATAACCGTAATAATACCTGCTGTATCCATAAAATGGACGATAGGGGTAATACCAAACCGGCGGATATGCGTACGCGTAAGGCACCCGATAGGTATCGTACCTATAAGGTTGAGTGTACGTGGTCAGATAACTACGCTTCCGTCGCCCGTAATAGCCTTCCGAATCCTCGTCATCCGCATGCTTTAACTCAGACACATCCGAATCTGCTGCGTCAGCATGCTCCATCCCCGTTTCCTCTTTTGTTAGACCTTCATGGTGGACCCGACCCAAATCTGAAGACGCATGGTAACCGAGCTGTGTATAACACCCGGCAAATGCCACCCCTGCCAAAAGCAGCAGGAGCGCAAAAGATATTTGAAACTTCATCTCTCTATCTCCTTTGGATTTACCCGCCAGTGTTGACCATTATATCATATTATACGAAAGACCCACCAAAAAATTTACATCCGCCTTACCTTTCCTTGTGTGTTATTGGCAATAAGATAATGTTTGCAAAGCACTATGAAATTTTTGCATAAAATCACGAAATTTTTGCATTCACGCGCGATTTCTGCACATTAGCGATAGGAACGCAATATGACTTTTTGGGTTCTTTTAACGCTTTGCTCTGTTTTTTAATAAATATAGTGTACACAAACATTTTAGAAAAATTAAAATTCTATATAGTCATATAATCTTACATTTACTAATATTATCCATAGAAAGTAGCACGCCTCACACAGATGCTGGCACGTAATTTGCCTAAGCATCAACAATACAAATCGCCTTTAAAGTTTTCCGAATTAATATTAAGTCTTAAATTAATTAAACTTAAAAAAATATTTTGTGTCGGAATTCATCCTAAACCGGTGTCATGTATATATGAAGGCAATTGTAAAGCCATTGCTGTATGCATGAGGTAAATGACCATAAAGGTGGACGACGTTAGTATAAACCGGCAATTCTTAGAAACTGATGACGAAGAAAAGGCGTGTGAACTACTTTTCAACAAGTATCACAAGGATGTCTTTGACAAAATTAGCAGAATGATGCGGAATCATCCCGATCCCGCTGTAGGTGCCGAGGATTTCACGCAGGAAACCTTTATCAAAGCCTTGAAAAAGAGGCACCAAATCCGAGAACCGGAAAAGTTGTCAGGATGGTTGTTCGCTATCGCGAGAAACTTAACGCTGAATGAAATTAGAAACGCAGAACGGCGAAGACAAGCAGGAAATTCGCCACTTGAATCACTTAACAGTCTTTCTATCAGCGAAAGAGAGGCACGCTACGCAACATCTCTCGCGGAAACCGATGCTGAACAAGCCGAGGCAATATGGTATTTGATGCGGCAAGTTCTCTGTCTCCTCCAAGGTAAGAACCGAAAAGTCGTAGAACTTAAAATTGAGGGGGCTGAGATTGAAGAGATAGCAGAAACGGTAGGCCCAAATGCTGAAGCAGTTCAGAAAAGATGGGAACGAGCTCTTAAATGGTTGATCCCCATCGCCGTTAACTTAGACGCGTTAGTGGACTGTCTTCCCGAAGAGAAAGACAGATGGATTATGGAACGGTACTTGGATGAACAACCTCTCTCGGAGATTGCGAAAGCACTTAGCATCTCTTACTCTAAAGTTGAGAAGACTGTGAAACGTGTGATAAAGCAGTGGAAGAAAGCCGCTGCGGAAAATCCCACCGATCCCGTCTCCGCAATGGTTAAGAAGGAGAGATAACTTTTCACTCAAATGACGACGCAGACTGAGTTATGTTCAGTGAGTGTCGGCATTTCATTCCGGAACTCCGCAATTGAAGCGGGTTCAACCAAACGCTACCCTTTGGATAGAAGTTGTATCGTACGTCAAAAAATTGTTTTTCTTGACATGTTTTTTCTAAGTTTTGTATAATTAAAGGAGTATATCATGAAAGATTCTAAATTTATGAAAGCAACCGCAATGCTCTTTACAATGATATTGCTCATTGGAAGCACTTTTGCCGAAAACATCAATAAGGAGCATAAGGGAGACAATGGCGGTGGGTTCTCGTTCTTCAAATACAATGGTAATTGGGACGATCCTAAAGCATCAGTATATGCATACCTTTACATGGATGTCCTTGATGATGCTGGAAATGATGCCGCTTATTTATCGGTTACCGTCAACCGTTTTCATTACGGAAGATGGGAATGGAAAAAAGGCAATGTAATTGATGCTGTTCAGTATTCCGGGTCCGCGTGTGTCTACACCGGTAACTGGGAAGGGAGAGCAAAGGTAAGGGTTCAGGTTCCTCGGACTCTTGGAGGAGCCCCCGCGATAGATCAACGGGAAAGAAACATAGGCGGTGCTGGAAACCCTTCCTCTCTCTCTGCATATAAATCCTGCAAACGTAGCAAAGACGGCATCAATGTCAATGGTAATCGTAATGTGACGGCTTCCGCTCGTGTTACACAGGGCGGAATCAATGCAAATATCAAACTTCACGTTTCAGAGTTCTAATGTGCCGTCATTTCACATTGTTAATCGCAACCCTTGCAGTGCTTGCACTGTACATAGGCTGTCAACAGGATGGGGATCCTCAAAAATCCCCATCCATGCGCCTGAACTCGGAAACAAGAACAGCCCCCACAACCGAGGTCACTGTCGGTGGAAAGACCTTCAAGATAGATCCAAAACGTTCCTATCAAGCCATAGGTGTTTGGGTTAATCCCAATCCGCGTGCCTTAACTGAGGCGGAAAAGGCACGGTTAACAGTCGTACAAGCCGAACTCGAAAAGTTGTCCTTACAAACTGATAAACTTAGCGACGAGGCAAGTTACCTCCAAAGGGTTGAAAAACAAAAACTTCAAGTGCGTTATACCTTTGGAATGCCGCCACATCGCGCAGAAGGAGATATTGTTGACTTAGGTGAATTTCAAATGGAAATGAGACCGTTCACACCATAGATGGAGAAATAACCTTGACGAACATATTCAAGAACACAGTTAAGATACTCTGTTTGTGTCTTGCCATGTTC
>JAPPDN010000208.1:0-2382 GCA_028824575.1 Candidatus Poribacteria bacterium
ACGCGGGACACCGTCGGGGTGACCAAGGATGCCACGGAAGCACTGAGATCCATGAGAAAAACATTGACCTTGTACTCGCAAAACAACTTCAACGGATGAGTAAACAGCAAGGCATACAAATTTATCTTACCCGCGAGGCAGATACCAAAAGAACACAACTTGAACGCATTCAGGTCGCTAAGCAGAAGCGAGGACAACTTTTCCTCAGCTTACACTGTAACGCGTCTTTCTCACCCCATGAAAAAGGCATTAGGATCTACCTCAACAATCCCAAAGGACAAATCCGTTTTCCAAGTACCACCAAGCCAGCACTTACAGGGCAAGGGTTGAAAATTCTCACCCAAGTTAATTTTTTAAAGCAGAGCCATGACTTCGCCCGCGCACTACAAACAGAATTGAACTTTCTAACAGAAACGCCGGTTCAGATTATTGACCTCCCACTCATCGCGTTATCTGAAGCCTATATGCCCGCCGTTGTCTTAGAACTCGACTACCTTTCCAACGTCGAGGACTTAGACAAACTTTCTAATGCCGAGTACACCGAAAGCGTTTCACAAGCGATTACCCGCGCACTCCAACGATACATATCTTCTACCAACCAGCGGATTCCACAACAGTGATAGAATAATAGGACATCAAGCGGTTTATGACAGGAAGTGCTATGATAGACGATCAGGCAGCAACGAATACGTCTCAAAGAACAAATGGTTATCGGTTTTCAGTTCGGTTTTTCCGCGAAAAACCTTTCGGTTATCAGTTAAGAGAAAAACTTTATTATGAGTGTTTGCCTCCTAACCGAACAACTCTCACTGCGAGGCAAACCGACAACCGACAACTATTTAACAGTGCCGGATTTTCGAGACTCTTAGTCATCTGGGGAATAACCCTCATTGCGGGCCTTATCTGTCTCGGTGTGACACTACTACTCATTGAAAGATCAAAGCGAGTGATGCTGCCAATTGCACCACCACTGCTACCGACTGCTGCCAACCCTTCAGATACGCCACCGGAACCGCAAGAGGTCAATCTATTTCTGCTTGATGCTACCACGCTTACACTCGTTCCCATTAAAACCGAACGGCGACTCCATAGAGAACTTACGCCACGCTTGAGTCAGGTGGTCAGAGTACTTATTCAGGAAACACCGCCGAACTTCAGAAACACAATCCCTCGCGGAACAGAACTCAACGAAGTCTACATTGACAGCCAACAGACCGCGTACCTGGACTTCTCAAGCCATCTCACTGATGGACATATTGGCGGCACAACAGCAGAATTTCTGACGGTCACGGCAATTCTCAAAACCGTCTTTGACGCATTCCCTGATGACATTAAACAGGTTCAGATTTTAATTGATGGCGAGGCAGTGAAAACAATCGCGGGGCACCTCAACCTCTCGCAACCTTTACGCCTTCACGAATAAAACGATATAAGGCGCGAACTGGACTAAGCATGGACAAAAAAGTAAAACTCATCGTTGGACTTGGCAATCCAGGGATACGCTACGAACAGACAAAACATAACGTCGGTTTTCGCGTGATCGACGCGCTCTATGAAGAATTCTGCCAACGAGATTCCGAGCAGCGACCGACACACGCATCAATTTGCAACGCGCTTGTTATACAGACAACATGGCACAAGGCGTCTATCATTCTCGCCAAACCGATGACATATATGAACAACAGCGGTGCTGCTGTCGCGGCACTCGTTAGGCGGTTTGAGATTCCGCTGCCGGAACTCTGCATCGTCTACGACGATGTCCACTTAGACATCGGCGCGCTTCGGATGCGGCGGAAGGGCACCGATGGCGGGCAAAAGGGAATGAAATCTATTATCCATCACTTAGGCACCACAGAATTTCCGCGCTTGCGCATCGGCATTGGTGAACCCGTCGGTCCTTTAATCGATTATGTCCTCACTGAATTCTCAGAGGATGAAGAAATTGAGATAGAACATACGGTACATCGCGCCGTTGATGCTCTTGAAACCCTCGTCAGAGACGACATTCTGACAGTAATGAATAAATTTAACAGTCGCTGAAATAGCAGTCAGTCCAATAACTGATAACCGAAAGATTTTTCATGCCTCGCAGTGAGAGAAAATCGTACTGACAACTATTAAAACCAAACAGGAAACTGATGACAACCCAAAAACCCTCTTTGCCGACGGCTGAAAGCCGAAAGCCGAAAACCAAAATACAAACAGCCATTGATGCTGTCCTCAAAGCAATACAACTCTGTGAACAGGTGCAAGCCGAGATGGTGTCAACAGATGCTATTCAAAAGGCAGACCGAAGCCCTGTAACCGTCGCAGACTTCGGGTCGCAGGCACTGATATGTCAAGCGATTGGTGATGCTTTTGCTGACGACCCTATTGTCGCGG
>JAPPDN010000208.1:2392-3912 GCA_028824575.1 Candidatus Poribacteria bacterium
CAACGAGAACGCGTCGCTATTAGAACGCGATACAGACTATGTGAACCGTTTTTACAAAGACACATCGCCTTCAGCAGAAACTGTTTGCGAATGGATTAACAGGGGAAGCGGTGAAGTTGGACCAAGTTTCTGGACGCTTGATCCGATTGACGGCACGAAAGGTTTTCTGCGTCGCGACCAGTACGCGATTGCCTTGGCTTACATTGTTGACGGTGTTGTTCAACTCGGTGTTTTGGGGTGCCCGAATCTGCCCTACCGACTGGACGCTGCAGAACCTGAGCGCGGATGCCTTTTTGTTGCAATCCGCGGCGAAGGCGCACAACTCTACACTAAAACTGGTGAACCTTTAGAACCAGTCCACGTCTCAAAAGCAGTACACCGCTTCGCAGAGAGTTTCGAGTCCACACATGGTGACAGCGAGGCACACGCCAAGATTGCGAACGCACTCGGGATTACAGCATCACCTGTCCAGATGGACAGCCAAGCGAAGTACGGCATCGTTTCGCGTGGCGAAGCGTCCCTTTATATCCGTCTCCCGAACCCTGCATACCCTGATTACCGAGAATGTATCTGGGACCACGCCGCGGGCATGATTGTGGTTGAGGAAGCAGGCGGTACGGTCACAGACGCGAACGGCGCACCCCTTAACTTCTTGACAGGAAAACGGATGCATGAAAACCGCGGCATCGTCGCAACCAATGGAAAAATCCATCAACACGTTTTGAAAGCATTAGCGAAGTTGTAACAATAGCAGAGGGCAGAGAATCATGCTTATAGAGGAAGCCGACTCTTCCGTAAGTTAGAAAACCATAGCCCGTAATGAAATGGAGGGCGGATCTACGGTAAAGCGCGTCAAAGTCCTAACCCGCCTTACCGAACCGCAAGGAAAATTAAAAAAATGAAAGTTGGGCAAATTGTTGCACCCCGTCAGATCGAAATTATCGACATAGAAGAACCGAACCTCGCCGACCACCCGGACGGCACAGTGATGATAAAAACCGTTCATAGTGCTATCTGCGGGACTGATATGCCATCGTTTGTCCTTGAACACCCGGCAGAGAGCTACCCACTTGGACACGGACTTTCGATCCACGAGGCGATAGGCGTTGTCACCGATAGCAAATCCGATAGATTCAAGATAGGAGATGAGGTGCTCGCGCTACCACGCCATGTCGGTGGCCTCTCAGAATACTTCCTCTCGGATGAAAGTGTTACCATGCCGTTGATGGACTTCCCACGAAAAGATTGCATCCTGATGTCCCAACCGCTCGGTACTGTGGTTTGGGCGTGTCGGAAACTGCCGAATCTACTCAACCTTGATACAGTCGTTATCGGACAGGGACCGATGGGACTCCTCTTTACACACATGTTGAGCAACCTCGGTGCGAAGACAGTAATTACGACCGATCTGGTTGATTTCCGGCTCACAGCGTCAAAGAAGATGCGTGCAACACATACGATCAACGCCGCCAAGGAAGACCCTGTCGCTGTCATTGCGGAAATTACAGAAGGCAGAATGG
>JAPPDN010000882.1 GCA_028824575.1 Candidatus Poribacteria bacterium
CCATCACATTTTTAGCGAGGAGCCGTTTATCCGCGACCTCGGCGTGGTCATATTCTCCAGCAAAGTACTTGGCAGAAGCCCATTGATACCCACGACTGTACTCACGGTCTTGCAGGAAAAAGGTCATCTCTGGCTGTGCGTGCGTGTGGATATCTGGATGTTGTGCTAAGTAACGAAGGAGAGAGGAGGTCCCAGCTTTCTGTGCACCAACAATCATCAGTTGGATTTTTGTAGAGGTTTCCATGGTAACGGTCTTCCAATCAATTCGGCAAGGGCATCAATATCGCGCTGATAATAATCGACTAACCGATGTTGCGTTTCTTTTGACAACTGAATTTCCTTATCAGGTTGCGTGTTCAAACGGAGATAGATCGGTTCAATTGTCTGTCTGATCATACGCAATGGATTATGAATAATCGGTTTGTCATGAGTCCACCGTCGCAGACGGAATCGGAAGTTTCTATATTTCCGATGCAATTCGGAATTTCGCATTTTTTCGGTGCGATTTGTCACTTTAAAAGTGTAGTCTGCATAAAAATCGGCATCTATACCGGCGAAGTTGCATAAACTCGCCATGACACTCACGGGTTCCGCTGCGAGTTCCTCATAAAAGAGAATGTGGATGCGCGCTGGACCGAACTGGTTAAAGTAGCGTTTCAAATAGGTAGTATAACATCCCTGCTCGAGTGTTTGCAAATGCTGTGCTTCACCTCGTCCGTTGCGTTTCGAGCCTGTAAATAATAACTCAACATACGCATCAAAACTCACGGTTTGTGGTAATTTGCCAATCTGCTTTGCGAACCGGTACCATGAAGTTAACCTTGAGATGGGTTCACGTAGACTGAAGACTAATTTAGCGTATGGCAGAAACTCAGCGATTCTCTCACGCGCCTTTTCACAATATAGGTAGTCCGGGGTTGACTCCACTCGTAGCTGCGTATCATCGCAGTTAGGAAACAGAGCAGCATACTCTTGGGCATCATGGCTATATCGATATTTTGAAGGGAGCGGATAATCGCTGCTGAGAAAGAACCGAGTCTCCTTATAGGTAGCAGCGCAAATAGCCGGGTGGTCAGTCAGATAAGCAAATAGCGACGTTGTCGCGGCTTTCGTAGTACCCCCTACAATGAGATAATTGTAATCTGCAACACTCTTCATTATTCTTTCCACTTTCGTGTGGACGGCACAACGGAGTGTGCCTACTACTTTTAAAGCCAAGAGACCCGCGTTCTCCTAAGGAGGTACGTCAGGTTTCCGACAGCAAGAAGTGCAGTGATTGATATGGACAACGCGACACCGAGAATCCACCATGTTTCGATCAAGCCGTAAGCGATCAGAAAATTAAGAGCAGCCATCGTTACCATATTTGCGAAAACGAGTCGGTAAGCCTTTTGCGCGTAGAGTCCAGCATTCAACACAGGTATCAGACACGAAAACATCATACCAGTACTGAGCCAAAAGAGGAGTTGTCCTATAAGTTCAATTGAGGCGTTATCAAAGTCGCCTCGCCCATACAACAACCAACTAATTCTTCCGTGGAATATCAGCATGAACAAGGTTACCGGAAACGCGATGATTATAGCAGTTCGCGTATTTCGGCTGACCGTTTGTCCTAATTTCTGCTTATCGTTTACCGCGTCGTCGGCTGCCATATCGGGCAAGCCTGTTGTGGCGATACTGATACCGATGAGTGTCTGTAACGCCGAGAAAATCTGAAAGGCAGATTTATAGAGTGTGACAACGCCCTGCCCAAGGTGCGAGACGAGATATATTTCAACTAACAAGCGGTTGGTAACTTGTCGGACTGCGAAACCAAGTGTCGGTAAAGTGACGGTATTTTTCAAGGAACGCAGCGTATCCAGAGAAATACCTGTAACCTCATACCGGTGTCCAGTGCGATACGCTCCGATGCATAACCAACCAAAGTATGTGATAAAGCCGCCACTATAAGCAAGTGCCACCCAATTTTCAAGGTTTTGTGTGTTCCATAGCAGTAAAAACACAAGTGCTGTAATACCAGCCGGTATTGCATTTCGGAGTGCGACCGTTTTAAAACGCTGTTGACTGTTCAAGAACGCCCCGAGGACTGTGCTACCACATCCAAATATAATCAGTGGGGCACATAACCGTAAGAGTGTCGTCCCTTTTTGAGCATTGATAGTTGACTTCCTTAACAATCCACCTGCTATCCATGGTGCGAGCAGTTCAATTAGAATAAAAACCCCGAAGCCAACACCGATCAAAAAAAACAGGAGGCTATTCGTGAAGCGTCTGTATTCTGTGCGAGTCATCTCCTTTTCGCGTGTAACAAAGAGTGGCACGAGACTAAATTTAGCACCTTCTCGGACAATCGTATCAACGACCAACACAATCGTCAATGCGGCAGTAAGTTCATCAGCTGTAACGGTAAAACCGAACCGCCTTGGAATCAAGATAGCCCGGACAAGGAGGCTCAACCCCATTCCAGCAAAGGTAATCACCATGACCGAAAAAGTCTTGTGCCGTAGGAGTTTTTTGACCATAGCGGTTTTTGAGTTCCGGCTGGACAAACTTATTTCCAGCCTTCGGGCAGATTTTTACGGATCTCAATGTCATCAAACAATTTGGAAGTCCTTGCGCCAACGGACTTCGCCCATACCGCCATCCTCTGTAAGCCTTCTGGCAGTGTAACCTGTGAGGTTGTTCCGAAGACCTTGTGGAATTTTTCGTGTGAGCAATAGGCGTGCTTCACTTCTTCTCTTTCTCGAAGATATTTCACCGCCACCTCTTTTTCCATCGCAGTCATGACCAAATCCGCTAACTCATTCACAGAGATATGTTTATCCGATCCGACATTAAAAATTTCACAAGATGCTTCCGGCATATGCACGGCGCGAGCAATATGTGGTGCGACATCTGCAATATGTGTGAACGCTCGTGTCTGCTCACCATCTCCAAAGATGACCAACGGTTCACCTTGCATAATTTTATTCATAAAAATACCGACGACGTTTCGATACTTATCGCCGATATTCTGGAGTTCACCGTAGACGTTGTGTGGACGAAAAATGGTGTAGTCCAAATTGAAGAGTCGCTTGGCGGCAACGAGCTCCTGTTCCACGGCGTATTTGGCGATGCCGTAAGAATCTTCAGGCATCGGTGTAAGTCCCTCGTGCATCGGTAGTTGGTTTGCACCGTAAACAGCAATAGAAGAGGTGAATATAAACCGCTTAACATCATAGTTGACTGCGGCATTAATGAGGTTCACACTTCCGATGAGGTTGTTTTGATAATTAAATCGCTTGATGAAGTGGCTAAGCCCTTCCGCTGCATAAGCGGCGAGATGATAGATATAGTCGAATCGATATTGCTCACAGAGCTGGTTTATCAGCGAAACATCAAGGATGGTTCCGTCAATGAAGGTTGCACTCGGGTTCACATTTTCGAGAAACCCTCCACTTCTGTCATCAAGTACAACAACTTGATGATTGTCATCGCGAAGTAACTCATTAACGAGGTGGGCACCTATAAATCCTGCTCCACCAGTGACCAATGAGGTTTTTTTCATAGCCTTTGCCTTTTTATTTTAGTCTTACAAGTCATTTTGTCTGTTTGTTTTTTGGAGTCACCAACTCATCAATATAGACACCGTTTGCTACAGTATTTAAAAAATTGGATAACTCGCATAAAATTTCGTTTTCGAGGTGCCGTTAGTAGGCATCAACAGACGTTTCAAAATCGTTCATCAGTCCTATTTGTGTAGAAGTGCCCTGTATTTCTTCAATTTTCGGGCAAAATGGCATATATCTTGTAATTTAGTTTACTTTCGTATAAGCATTTTGCGGGAAGCCGTGAAATCTCCAGCAGTAAGTGTATAAAAATAGACTCCGCTTGCTACGGACTCACCGAACTCATTTCGTCCATCCCAATAC
>JAPPDN010000594.1 GCA_028824575.1 Candidatus Poribacteria bacterium
GATCCACCTCCGCGCTAACCGTCTGAGATTCTTTTCCTGAGAATTCAAGATCTGCCGCGAGCGTTTTATCAGAACCTGTCTTGACTGCCGCGAAGTGGAAGTCTCCTTTCAAGACCAGATCCGTGTTGGCGTTCGACTCAAACCGGTGCGCACCATCGGCCACCATAAAGTCGCCCATGACGGTGAACGCATTTGAGCCAGCTAGCCCCACGCCGTCCTGATGTCCCGGATGTTGCGACCCCGCATTCTGCATGAAGTCGCCCATGACCGTCACCTTTGCCTCATCCCAGACCCGCATTCCTCCGGTTTCGCCGAACGTGAGATCGCCACCAAATTTGAGCTCATTCTGGCCGTTTACATAGATTCTGCCAGAGTTGAGTTCGACATCCTTCTTGATCTCAATGACGTATTTACCCGTTTTGGGATCTGCCTGGTCGTAAAATTCAACCGCTGCATCATTCATCGCAGCCAAGCTGTCAATTACCACCTTCGTGTCATGGAAGTACAGTCCGCCGCCCCAGTTGTCAGCACCTTTCGCATCTTTCTTGGCGTTCCCGGTCGCATCCAGTACGATCGTGTCAAATACCTCCCCGGTAATCCTGGTTTCCTTACTTCCCTTCGGCACGAAAATCATACCCGTTACCGCTCCCATGCCTTTGTCTGACTTATTAAGCGTTAAGGTCACGTCAGGTCGACCATCACCCATCAAACCATTCGTGGGCTCCTCGTAAGCCGGACCTAACTGAAGTGCGCCCGCCCCGACATCAATCGTTCCTCTCACGCCTATCGTAGCCATCGCGCTCCCATCCATGTAGAGCTTCTTGTCGGTCGTCCCCAGCACATGGAGTTCACCACCACCGGTCACGATCTTGCCCGTTTGATTGTCTCCGGTCGCAACGGACACGGTGCCGTGCACCATAACATTATTCCCATTGCCGTGCAGTTCCCCGTTGTCAACCATGACGAATGGGTCAACGTCGGGCACGCTCGGCATACCAACTGTCAGATGCGAGTCGTCTCCTTTCAGGTGCAGATGTCCATTAATGATATGGACTCCCTCAACGAGAGATTTTGCCTCGTCAACGACAATCACTGCGTCCTTATGATCCACCGCTACTTTACGAGCATGAGCAGACCATTCACTGCTTGCCGTGCGTTCTTCCTCCGTCACATACCTCAGTATATATCCATCCCCTGCTGCGGCGGGTGTCATCGCATCGGCACCAATACTTCCCGGCTCGTTTGTATCCAGTCTCAGAGTGCCATCTTTCACCGTAAGTACATTAGTGACCGTCAGCGTATTTTCCTTATCTGTCCCTGCTTCAAACAAAACCACAGAACCCTTGCAAAGCCCGAAATTCGCTACTTCGGTCACCTGATCAAGGCGAAACTCCCCGTCGTCGATATGGACAGACAGTGATGTCGGATTGCCAGCATCAACCAAGTCGGTTCTCCGGTTGCCATAGACCAGTTTGTCTAGACGTGAATCGGAATTCAACTCACCATCCAGTTCGCCCTCAAGGATCAAGGCTTTATTAACTGTGACCGTCTCATTGGACTCAAGTTCGGTGTCTTTTGCCACATGCAGCGTCGTGACCGTCAGCTCTCCTTCAATTTCCAGGTCTTCCAGCATCACCAATGCATCCAGCGTCAATGCATCACCATTGACCACGTGCCCATCGTCATCGGACAGGACAAGACGGGTTCCGGCGGTCAACGAAAACATGTTCTCGCCGCACATTCCGTTATCCATGGCCTCTGCCGCATCTTCCATCTCAATCGGGTGACCCGTTGCAAAAATGTCTCCGTCCACACTCAGGTTGTGGGCCGAACGGACTTTTTCATCCTTTACAGTTGTGCTATCGACATCCAAGAGGATCCTGTAATTGTGATCCTCCGCTTCAATGACCAGGTCTCGTTGGATATGCGACATCAGGGCGGTATTCGCCCCGCCGACCTTCTTCGCAGCGAAAATCACACGAGGAGCGCAGCGCGTGTCGTTTCGGTTCATCTCGCTAGGTTTATCGGTGATCTCAGTTGATCTCACATCCAGATCTCCCTCAATCATCACCTTACCTTGAAACTGCACGCCAGGAATATAAAATCCAGGTCCCGCAGTTGCCGTATTCTGGGTTTTGAAGAACTGTACATCCGAGTCCACAAACACGTTCTCCGGAGTGGAGGTGACTGTGATTGTTACGGATCTCTTCGCCCCCGCACGCACCGTAGTCGGTAGTTCTCCCAGTGCCACCGTGATTGTTCCAGCAGCAGTTGAGGCTGGTACGGTAAGCGTAGCTGTAGGAGGCGTAGTGAGATCTGTCGTACCAGAAGCAAGAGTGATGGTGGGGAGGGGATCCTGATTAACAGAACCAGCGGGTGTAACCGTCAACGGGACCACTATCTCAGTGCCATCTGGATGTGGCTTGCTGAAATTCGCCGTCACCGTCACGTCTGTGTCTGTACCCGCAGCGAACGTCATGGGGGTGGCCGACAAGCTCACCGTGGGCGTATCCACGACTCGAACCGCTTCCATGGTAGAGCGATAGTCACACGTAAACGGATCCTCCTCAGCCGCCGATGCCAACTTGACCCCCTGTCGAACACTGGTAACGACTTCGCCAACTGGAGGGTCGGCATCAGTTCCAGTCCGCGTCTTCGCTGCACCGAACGGCAAGTTTCCGCTGGTCCCGGTGGTCAGAGTGTTCGGCAATCCTCCATCGTCCAGGATCACACTCCCCGTGACGGTTGCATCCTTCTCAAAGACCACCCGGGCATCGTTCCACTGAACTACATTGCCATCCACCTCGACCTCATTCCTGAAAATGACATCCGTTGTGATGTCTTGATTCTCAGTAGCACCGCCAGTGGGCTCACCGATACTTCCCGTAACCGTCAAGTCGCCGATCTTTGCAAGTCCCACACAGATATTCCCGGCCGCAATTGCGCGGATCTCATTCTTAATCTCCCCACCGCCTGTAATCCAGACACAATCCTCATGATCAACGTTACCCTCGTCATCAGGTATGTAATCACTGCTGAGATGGAAAAAATCATCATCCGCATTGACGCCCTCACCACCAACGGAACCGTCGTCTCCCAGACCACCCCGACCCGTCGCATCGGTTCCCAATGTATGCGCAATCCAGACGGTACCCGTACCGCCAATCGTGCCATTCACCGTCAGAATACCCTCCAGGTCATCTTTCGGCGACTTCTTTAAGGGAACGCGCAAATCAATCGGATTCTCATCTGTGCCCACCGTCAGTGTCGCTCCACTGTTGACCGTCAATGCGTCAACGCGAAGCACAGCAGCATCGTTACCAGATCTTTTGATCATCAGATCTTCCGCGACCAAAAGTACGCCAAGCGTTGCGCCATTCACGGTGGTCAGCGTCCCCGTAATCACCAGCCTCCGGCCTGGGTTTGTTTCCTTGGCAACTGCTGGAACAGAAACCGTTGCACCTGCGTCACTAATCGTGACATCTTTGAATTGAACGGTAGCCAATGAGTGGACAACAAACGTGCCACCAGCACCAATCATAAAATTACCCGTGAATTCCAGCGTTCCCTCTACAGGACCTTCTTTGCCTCGCACATAGGCCCCAAATTGCACTGATGCTCCCAGCGCAGTAGATGGCGCAGCAAGCGTGACGCTATCCCCCGCTCTGCGAACCCGGACCAAGAGGGTATCTCCCCCAGCAGCAGTTATTCCGTTAGCCAATAAGCACGGATTCTCGTGATCAGAACAATCAGAAATAGTGCCGTCACCACTGATTGGGTCCACATAGCTGTAGGTGATCTGTGCAAACGCACCAGAGGCTGTGAACAGCATGGCAACCAGTGCCACACAGCTAGCCCCGAAAAGATTAGTAATGTATTTCATGTGTTTGGAGCCTCACTCCATTTGTTA
>JAPPDN010000396.1 GCA_028824575.1 Candidatus Poribacteria bacterium
CTCAGACCCAGGCCCGGTAGGTTCGGAATGTAATACAAGGAACGGATTTAGTCTAACCCCAGACTAAATCCCCCAACCGAACCGGATATTACGCGGAAACCTTGAAGACTTCAAAAACCCTCTTCAGTCCCGTAGGGACGGCATCTGTGTAGAATGTGTCTCCGCCAAGAACCAAGCCCCGTAGGGGCGGCATTTGTAAAGACGCTCCTACAAAATACCGTGAAAAATCGCTAAATTGACACCTATGGTGCGATTAGAAAACCGCACCTACCGTAATTAGAAGGGACGCTGAAAATTACTCGCCGGTATAGAGTTTACCGAAATAAGGGCGGTAACCTTCGGGACCGGGGAAGCCGTCCCAGTAATTGGCTTCGGCGGGGAATGCGGCTTCACCACCGCTTCGGAGCCATGCCATCAAGGCAGGGTCTGTGCCGCGGCGTTCAATTTCATCAACAGCGGCAGCATGGAGTTTCGCAACGAGGTCTGGGTGTTGGTCTTGGACGTATTCTAAATCACCAAGCCCGACGAGTTTTGAATTTTCAGGTTTCGCGGCGACCTCTAAGCTCCACTCTTGGTCGAATGCGGTAAAGAGGACAGCATTTGCGTTTTGTGATGCTTGCTGCCAGCGTTCAATACTTCCACCTGAGAGGGCAAGTTCTCTTTCGCCGGATTTTCCTTCACGGGCAGGCGTTAAGATGTCGTGTCCTTCAATGCCGTCAGGGCGTGCCTCTCCCAAGATGTTCAGAATCGTCGGGAAGAAATCCTGCGGTTGAACGATAACGTTGCTTCGTCCTGTGTCGCCTTCAGGGAGACGGATAAAGAGCGGGACGTGTGCTTCTTGTTCACGGACAGGTTGTCCTTTGCCAAAACGACCGCGCTCACCGACATTTGTGCCGTGGTCAGCGGTAAAGATGACGGCGGTGTTTTTGTCAAGCCCCGTGGATTCGAGGGCATCAAGGAACTGTCCGAAGCAGTGATCCATCCATGTCGTTTTAGCGGCGTATTGGTCTTTAATGTGTTGTCTCGCTTCGTCTGAGAGTTCCGCATTGCCGCGTGCACCGAGGCTTCGTGGATCGACGCGCCCGTCATAGCCGGGTCGCTGGTCGTATTTTTTCATGAACTCAGGGGGTGAGTCCCAAGGTTCGTGCGGGTCGAAGCAGTCTATCCAGAGGAAGAAGTTATCTCGTTTGGCGTTATCTTTGAGGAATTGGGCAGCAGTGTTGAAAAGTTTGGCGCAGTTCCAATCTTCCGGTTTTTTGCGGTTTCTGTTCGCGCGGGCGTAGCTGCGGAGCATCCCTGATTTGGCGGCTTTGTCGTCAATACAATCGAAGAGGGACTGGCGAGTCCAGTTATCGGGCCAGGGGTCGGTATCCATAATCCAGTCTCGATCGACCTCTGCACCGCGGACGAATGTCCATGCGTGGAAGGGCCAATCAAAATTATGCCCACCATTGACGAGGTGCGGTGTATCGTGGATGAGTTGCGTTGCGTAGCCATTTTGTGCGAGCGTCCACGGTAGCGTTTGACGTTCATGGCGGAGCGGTTTCCACGCGTGGAAGGGGGCACCGTATTGTCCGGTGATGACATCGGTGCGGTAGGGGATGGTTGGAAAACTCGCGCAGAAAGCACGGTCATAAGCCCAGGCTTTAGACGCAAACCGATCAATATTCGGTGTTTCTATCCAGTCATTACCGTTTGCCCCGATGTGGTCGTAGCGAAGTGTATCAATAACGATGTAAGCAAGATTCATATATTTCTCCGTTGTTTTACGGCACGTCGGAGCGTGCCTACTGCTTTACCATTTTGGAATCGCGCCGAGTAAGAGTTGCTGCTGTGGTGTGCCCTCTTCTCGGAGTTTTGTGACGCGCGGTCCGTCAAAGGGTTCGCGAGATTTCATCCACGCGTTTTGGTAGCACATCAGACAGACGCGGCGGCGTTCTGAGGAATTGTTAGCGGCACCCCGATGCCAGGTCCACCCATCGAACATAACCGCTTGTCCGGGGGAAACGAGTACCCGTTTCTCATCGGGCAATTCGACAGGCGTCGGTGGTGGACGGAAGGGGGCTCTATGGCTACCGGGTTGGATAACCGTGGGACCGTTGTCGTCAGTAACTTCATCGAGATAATAGCCACAATTAATCTGTGCTGGCAGACTCCCGTAAGGCGTTCCGTTCGGTGCGACGGGCCAGGGACCGTCACGGTGCCAATGTTGGTCTGGTGTTCCGGGTTCGGTGATGCGTGCTGTCGCACTGTGGAGTTGTACACAGGTGCCTAATATCGCTTCCATCCGTTTGAGGACAGGTGGATTGTCTAACAGGAATGCAAACCGATCATCCTCTTCAAGTAACTCACCGATGAATTGACTTTTATTCTTGCGTTCGTAGCTTTCATCGAGTGCTGCTCGTAGCGACGCAATCTGTTCCGGTGTCGCGGCATCGTCAACGATGAGGTAGCCCCAGTTGAGGAAAAAGTTGACCTCTTGTTGCAATTCATAATCCAAGTCAACGTTGAGTGTTGATGGTACTACAGGGTTTGCCATCGGTTACGCCTCCTTGATTGCCTCGCGGTCGGCAGTTGTCCACTCTTCCCAGCGTTCTTCGTCCGAGCGGAGGAAGCCGGAGTTACATCGCGGTTGAAGCTGCTCATCCACACCGAGAAGCCGCATGTGTTGGTGGTTATTCTCGGCTCTTGCCGTTTCCAACAACTTTTGGGTATGCGGACCCGTATGGTGATCGGTGTGCTTCAGCCATGTCAGATTATAGTAGATGCTGAAGAAATAGCGTAGTGTGTCAGCAGTATTCGGAGTACCGGAGTGGATGAGTCCGTTGTGTGTGATAACGACATCACCCGCTCCCATGTGAATCAAGGTTTCGTCTGGATGCGGGACTCCACGTTGTGAGTCTTCCATAACAATCGGTTTCCGGTGCGAACCGACAATGACGCGGAGCGGTCCGAATTCATCTGTCAAGTTTTGCAGATAGGAGATAGCGTTGATAGCATTCGGACGGTGATATGCCTCGGTGAAGGGGACATGTGCCCATCGGTCGCGATGCCAACCGGAGACCCTACCTTCCGCTTTTTCTTTTTCCATGGGTGGGAACGCGGCGAGCGTGAGATTGTCTAATTGCACAAAGGGACCCATCACCTTTTCTATAAATTCAAGGAGTGTCGGGTGTGAGACAGCGGGCCACATCAGTTCGGGTGCCAATTCGAGGGTATTTCCAAACCATGTCTGTCCGTCGTTGGTGGCGGAGAGTTCTGCGTGTTTCTCTCGCCAACTTTGCATCTGTGGTTCGTCAAAGACCTTCTCAAAGATTGCAAAGCCATCGGTTTTATAGGCTTCATAGCGTTCATCAAGTGTTGGCATTGATTTTCCTTTCAAGCAATTTCAATTTTAGGACTTATGCAAGATCCACTTGTTTGCTTACTGGATTGACAGGTTGGAATATTGGAAGACTGGAAGCGCGAGGGAGGTCTCCATCCTTCCGTTTCTTCCATCCTTTCCGCTCTTCCACAAGACATGAAATTTCTCAACGGAGTCCGTTTAGAATATCTTCAGCGAGTTGCATGGTTTTAACAGCCTCGTCAAGATTCGCCGCTGGAAACGAAACGGGTGTATCGGATTTGACGCAATCTAAAAAATATCTGTTTTGCTCAACAGTGCCACCGGTGCCTGCTTCGGTGAGTTTGTGCTGCGTGCCATCAGAGAAAACGGTTCCCTGAGAGACACCTTCAAGGTAAGCGGAAATGTCTCTGCCGTGAATCTCGTAGCGTTCGAGACGTGCATTTGTCGTGTAGTTGGCGATGTGTTGGGCGACGCAGCCGTTGTCGAACAAGATGAGCGCGGCATGAACGTCTTTGTAATCAGAAATTGTCCGCTGCACGACGCTATGCACCTCTTGAACATCG
>JAPPDN010000557.1:0-1807 GCA_028824575.1 Candidatus Poribacteria bacterium
GATGGATTTTTGCAGTATTTCTTTATCCTCAAGGGTTTTGACTTCCTGGTCCCGCACATAGTCGATAGCGGTAGCGAGAAAACCCCCGGTACCTGCAGCAGGATCAAGCACCTTTTCACCGAGACGAGGATTGGTTTTCTCCGTCATCAGTTGGGTAATAGCGCGGGGCGTATAGAACTCACCCTTATTGCCCGCATCCCGCAACTCGATGAGAATGCTTTCGTAGATAGTGCCAAAGATTTGGCGGTCTTCCGAGTTGTTGAAATCGAAGCCATTGAGCTGGTTGATAACCTGGCGCATGGCATAACCCGACTTCATGTAATTGTTTGAACCATCGAAAACCTCGCGCACGAGCGCAGCGCGTTCGGAAGCAGTAATGGACTGAAGATTCTTGAGCGTGGCAAAAAGACCGTCGTTGGGATGGTCAATGGATTTAAGCAAGTCATCGCCGGTGATTCCCTCGGGATCCACTGCCCAATTGCGCCATTGAAAAGGCTCCGGGATAACGGAGGTATAATTTTCGCGGATGAACTCCAATTCCTGGTCTTTTTCATCCAGAATCTTGAGAAAAAGCATCCATCCGAGTTGTTCAAGGCGTTGGGCATCACCTGAAATACCCTGATCTTCATTCCGCATGATATTGCGAACATTTTTGATGATTGCGGAAATATTAGCCATATAATGTCAGTCCTTATGCTGCGTGATAAAGTGCATCGGTAAGTTCGCGGACAGCGGCAGCGTAACCCTCTTTGCCACCGAAGGCGCGGATGATCTCAGGCGCAGTACCGAGTCGCTTTATCGGATCAAGGGTGATGATCGCGGGATTCTCCAAATCGGCGAAACCATCGTCCGAGTATTTGTCCAGAAGCGCATCAACTACCTTACGAGCGAGTTCACCATACTTCGCAAAATAGTCGCGCTTTTTCACGTTGTCCGCACGTTCTCTACGAGTCAGCGGTTTCTGATCATAAGCAACATGACAGATTAAATCGAACGGATCGAAGTACGGGCCAACCACATCCCTCAGCGCATTAAAAATAACACCCTGTTTTTCCAACTCTTTGACAATCGCCAGTTTCTTGTCGACCTGCTTCCACGAGTTCAGGAACGCATCAAGTGTGGCGTAGTTCTTTTTCACATTGCGGCGGGTATAGTCACGCAAGTTCTCAGTGATAATTCTGCCGTCTTCACCCAGGTATTGAACGCGCTCATTGAGAATGGTGACCTCCACACCGTTGACTATGACCTTTCGTCTGAATTGTAGCTGACCCTCTTGTAGCTGATCCTCTTTGGTAATATCCTGCGGTGGAAAAGGAATTACCTCACCTGTCAGTGCATCAATCACAGGTTCTACGCCAGCCTCTTCCTCTGCTCGGGAAAGATCTTCATTTTGCAACGTCTCTTTGACGCGAACGGGATCACCGTCGAACTCAGGATCGGCAAACAAAGCCGTTACATTGCGGAAATCCATGATCGTAAAGTAATGCTTCCCAAAGTCCTCGTTGATGCGCGTACCTCGTCCAATAATCTGCTTGAACTCAGTCATCGAACCAATATTGGAATCCAGGACGATCAGTTTGCAAGTCTGTGCATTAACACCCGTAGTCATCAACTTGGAAGTCGTAGCAATGACGGGATAACGCTCCGACGGACTGGTAAAGGCATCCAGGTGGCGTTTGCCCTCCTCATTATCCCCCGTAATCTGCATGATGTATCTGCTATTTGAAGCCACAAGATCAGCATTGGCATTCACAAGCTCGCGCCGCATACCGCCAGCGTGTTCGATATCTACGCAAAATACAATGGT
>JAPPDN010000557.1:1817-3882 GCA_028824575.1 Candidatus Poribacteria bacterium
GATCACTGCCCTTGAGAAACTCGGTAATTTTTTCAGCCACCAGCTTTCGGCGTTCCTCAACAATGATATTTTTGTCGAAATCCTTCGTGTTATAGATACGATCCTCAACAATATTCCCATCCTTATCTTTGAAGCCTTTAGGAGGGCGCCATCCTTCGGCATCAATGTCGAGCGTGACTTTAATGACCTTATACGGTGCAAGAAAACCGTCATCAATACCCTGCCTGAGTGAGTAAGTGTAAATCGGATCGCCGAAATATTCGGAGCTTGATACCTCTTTTGTCTCTTTGGGCGTTGCCGTGAGGCCAATGTGTGACGCCTCGTTGAAGTAGTCGAGAATTTCGCGCCACTTGCTGTCTTCGCGAGCACTGCCCCGGTGACACTCATCCACAATGACGAGATCAAAGAACCCACGGCTAAATTGTTTATATGCATCTTCGGATTTGCTGTCCGAAAGCCCCTGATAGAGCGCGAGGTAGATATTATAAGCCGTGTCGATATTCTTATGCCTGACTACAGTCATCGCGTCCTTAAAGTGGCGAAAATCGTCACGCACCGTTTGGTCAATCAAAGCAGTGCGGTCTGCAAGAAACAGGATGCGCTTCTTAGCACCGCTTTTCCAAAGGCGATGAATAATTTGGAACGCGGTATAGGTTTTGCCCGTACCGGTAGCCATCACCAGAAGCACCCGCTTATCGCCTTGTGCGATTGCCTCAACTGTGCGATTGATTGCTATTTGCTGATAGTAGCGTGGAGAATGGCCGCTTCCACCCCTGAAATAGTCTTGCGCGACAACGGGTTCAGCTTCCGCAGTAATGCCTTTGTACGCTTTGTATTTCGCCCATAGAGTTTCGGGCGCGGGAAATGAATTGAGAGACAACTCGGATTCGAGATTGCCACTTGTCAGGGTTTTATCGTGAAAAATAAAGCCATCACCATTACTGCTAAACACAAAGGGAACGTCCAGAGTTTCAGCGTAGCCAAGTGCCTGCTGCATACCCGCCCCAACAGTGTGCTTGTTGTCCTTTGCCTCAATGATGGCGATGGGTATGTTCGGTTTGTAGTAAAGAACATAATCGGCACGCTTCTTCTCACCTCGTATGTGCAATTTACCCCGCACATAAATCCGTCCATCCGTAAAAGTGACCTCTTCCCGAATTTGGGTATGTTTATCCCATCCAACCTCAGTCACGGCTGGCGTGATGTACTTCGTGCGGATGTCTTGTTCAGTGAGGGCTTTTTTGTTCATTGTTACCCATCTCTTGTTTTCCACACTACCCATATCACCCCAATTGTGAATCTGACCACTCTCCCATCCTGTCCATCTATCCATACTGGTAGATCATCTTGAAGAAAAAAATTGATTTGTGTTCGACTGTCCCCGTTTGATTCAAGCTCCAAGGTTGACCATAATACATACCTAATAGCGCGCGTTCCGGCATTGTAAGGGGATACTCCGCGTCGTCCTTAAAACGCTCTTCAAGTATTGAGCTGACTTCTGAAACATTGTCCGTATTATCGTGCCTGCGTACCCAAACCCCGAACTGCACCGGGTCTTGCACGGCGCGGCTAAAGTAAATCGAATGGGGTAATGATCCCTACCAAGTCCTCGTCTTCTGCGGTAACAATTGCTGCTTTCCCATCCATTTTTTTAAGCGCACACACCTTACTGTCGGTTTGTTCTACTGTCTTAACACATTCTAATTCCAACTCCTTTTCTTTTGCACATTCTACGGTCTCCCACATCAGTTTTTTCCATTTCTTAATGCTTTTCGCCTGTGCCAAATATTTTGCCAAATTCACGTCCGTTAATAATTTCCATTCTGTACCTATCTTTATGGGCAGATATGAGAAAGAGTGCGTTAGCATTAGCCGTCTGCATTCTTCCAATCTTTGCCATGTATAGACTTGTACTACCTCTTTTTGTATATATGCCTTCACGTTGTCTCCAGCGCCACTTGCTGCCATCAAAATATCCTCCAGATAGATTCCTACCGTGGTTGCTATTTTCGCTGCTGCTCGTGCTGCCTCTCCCGTGTGTGCCTCGTTGTTTCTTACTCGTTGA
>JAPPDN010000707.1:0-2717 GCA_028824575.1 Candidatus Poribacteria bacterium
CGTAAAAGTTCCCACATCTGGGAATACTTCTGATAAGGCGCGGCACGGCCTTTATTCATTTGATCGATAACATAATTGATCTGATCCTGATCCGGATACGTCTGGCCAGGCTTCCACTTTCCCTGAGATTCCAGATAATCGGTAATCATGAGAGTAAGAACATTTTCAGGACCCATAGTCATTAGCTTTTGACGGAGAATCCAAGCCTTCTCCTGCTGCCACTTGGTAGTTTTCCACTTTTCCATAGCAAGATCAACCTCACGCGTCTTCTGCTTGAGCTGCTTTTCAGTCAATTCAGCAGTACGCTTGGCAATAGCAGACTTAACGTCATTGTCACGCTGGTTAATTAAGTTACGCATATCGCGATCATCCCTCGCAACACGCTCAACAATACCCTGGCCGCGCTGAGTAGTGCGTCGGGTATTATCCTGACCGCGTCGAGTGGTGCGATCCGAACGTTGGTGCTGACGCTCGCCGAAATCCTGACCACGCTGAGTATTGCGATCCGTAATGTCCTGACCGCGACGCGTAGTACCAGTTTCTATCTCTTTACCGAGTATATCCGTAGCGTTACGCTCCCTCGCTATCTGCTGATTAGTATTAGCATTGAGTTGGGCAATTTTCAATTGCGTATCCTGCTGAGCCTGCGCGGCCTGCGCCTGGGCCTGATTGTTACCTAAAGTAGAACTACTGGACGAACCACCGGAAGCACCAGCGGATGAAGGAGTACCCCACAACTCCTGAGGCGTAAGTCCAAGAGCCTGGCCTTGCCGAATATGCTCACGATAGGAATTCCTCGTCAGCTCCTTAGAAATATCGGCACCAAGCCTAGCGCGACGATCAAACTGCACATCGTCTCGATGGCGCGAAATGCGGTCAATGTAATCGTTGTTTTTATAGTGGCGTATCGATATGTCTTCGTTACGCTTGTCGTTGGCATTCTCCAGCCACTCATAACCCTCAGGGTCTTGATCATAAGCCTCGAAACGTCCCGGATACGTAGGTGGTGGCGGTCGACTACTACGTCGACGGTTACCTAAAGCACCCGCTACAGCAGCAACCGCACGCCAAGGCATAACCTACAGACCTGACTAAAAATGCCTATCGGTTGTAGGAATCATAGTTCGGAACGAAATGCATAGACTGAACGGAAAGCCAGCCGCGAACGACATCAGACGTAACAGCCTCAACAGAACCGAACGCGAGACCAAAACAAACAGGCTTGCCAGCATCAGTGCCGGCAAACGGCTTAATTGCGACAATGTCATCAAGAAAAAGTCCACCGCGGCCAGTAGCGACAACAGTGATCTTGGTAACATCATTACCGGCGGCAGCATCGGTAACACTGGCAGGACCTACACCCAAAAAAGCATAACAAACCATATCCTTGCTGGAAGCACAGAGAACATCAGCCTTGATCCGAAACAATTCCATAGTAGCCTGATTTTTAGGACCCGAACGGGAAAGATAAACGCCACGCGCCTTCAATTTGTTAGCCGAAAGCGCGAGAGAAGCAGCGTTGAGACCAACAGTACCAGAACCGGAATGAACATTACCATCAGAAACAACAGAAAAGGTAGTAGCAGACAAATCAGACTCAGTAACAGATGAAAAACCATTGACATTGCCAACATCAATAATTGATAGATCACGATCAAAATTGCGTAAATTCATTGGATTAAACCTCCTTCGCGGATAAAAAACCGAACCAGAGCCGGAGGGAACAGGGGGCTTAGGCGGAACATAAACATAACCGTTCGAATAAGTAAAAGTGGCAAGGCGATCACCCGACAAATCACGGAGATAAAAACGATCTGGAGACGTGTAACGTACAGAAAAATCAGTACCAGGAACCCGCGAAGGCTGAGTAAGGATATACACCATACGACTGGGAAGATCAGCAGAAGGTAAACCGAAGTGCTCATTGTAATAATCATTAATATTGGGGACCTTAGACGTATCAAAATACCGAGGATCGTAAAAAAAGGTCTGCAACGTCTCAAGATCAAGAATCCCAATATCGGAAGTGCGGGGACTGTAATTAGTATCTAACGTTTCACTAAAAAGAATAAAAACATAACGCTCACGCGAAGAACCAACAACAGTAGCTCCGTCCTGGACTGACAAAACATAAGGCGCAGCCATTAATTAACAAAAGGCAAATGAAATTCACGGCGATCACCCTCGCCAGCCATACCGGACTGAATCGACTGAGCGGCCGTAGGCAACATGGTTTCGGAAATTTCGTCAAAATTGGCATCCAGAAAATAATCAAGAAGCGTAGTAGAACGAAAAGCAGTGTTGACGTGTCCAGCGTCGCGAGTCTGGGCTAAAGACGAAAAGTCGGAATAGATAGGGAAAGTATTGCGGGCACGAATGTTATCGTCAACCAAATTCCAACGAGTTCGATGGCGCCATCCAGAAGGCAACCAGCCAATATTAGTATCGTTTAAAGCAGGAAAAATATGACGCAACTTCACCTGCTCGGGACGTTCAGCGCGAAGAAGACGAGGATCACCGGCCAAAGCCTCATAAGGGATCGCAGACCTGCCGTGATATGGATTACCCTCGCGTTCATGAACGGATGGGTAGCGCAAGAGCAGAATATAAGTAAGTATAGAATGCTCAGCGGCCGAAATGGGTGGGCACCGGTGGGCGATATCAAAATCCATCAACGTCTGAAACTTGCCAAGACTTGGGCCATCAGTGGCAGCCAT
>JAPPDN010000707.1:2727-3879 GCA_028824575.1 Candidatus Poribacteria bacterium
CCACTTCATCCACATGAAACGGAACCTTGTCAACCTCATTAGAACCTCGCGAGTTGTACATTTCTCTCAACATCGGTATCCAACGCTCGTAAGTTAAATTTTCGCGTTGCTGAGCTGCAATGTACTTCTGCTCAACCTCGCGGAGAGTTCGGATATCAAGCGAACGGGAAGAGGGAAGAGTGAAAGCAACATCCGACGTGTTGTCAACGTCGAATGTAGTTCTCATACGCGACCAAGAAATAGGTAAAGGAACCGCCGGCAAAGCATTATCAGACGTACCGATAGCGGTTTTATCAGCAATCTCAGGGTGCTTGTAATGCTCATTATAAATTCGCAACAAAGCCTGCTGCCAGAACTTATAAACACCGCTGATTATATCGTTGCCAATACCAAGCAAAGCACACTGAACATTACCCGATTCAACGGGCGGAGTCTTGGACGTAGCAGGACCTTCGCGGAGCCAGTCGGGATAATCCGACCAAAGCCAACGCAATGGAGTTAGAAAAACATCCAAGCGGGCGTTTATCGGTACTCCGTCACGCTCGCGAAGAGTCTCTAAGTTAACCTGGCCATTGATGGACGTTTTAACAGTCTCGCCAGGATAGAGTAACTGCTGACGCACACAGCGAATTACGCCGATTTTACCGGTGGCCATTACAACGCCACCTCTGTTAACTGTTGTCATCGTCGCGTAATTCCTGTTGATGCTTAATAATAACCTCGTCGTATGATTCCATGCGGTTAGGCACTTGATAACCACCGCTAAATGCAACGACGAGGGCAACCATAACCTCAGGTTCAACGGTTTCTATAACCGGTTCTTCGGTTAGTCCAGTAGCCTTGATACCTGCATACCCTCGCGGAGCGCGGGTAGCAGCAACAAGGCGGTTACAGGGACTAACGACGCGTGCGATCATGCACGCGATGTATTCGGCAGGCAACTGCATACTGGGCAGGCCTGCACGCTGGTTGCAAACTTCGAGCAGGGAAGTTAGTATAGATTCGACTTCCTGCCGTTCAGCGGCATTCCATAGTCGATCCTTCCGGATCAAACGCAAGTGGGCATCATGAATGCCCAACGGTTGATCCGGATCGGGATGATATATTTCATAGATAACGGCATTAACGCCAGCGACGAATGCCTCAGTAATG
>JAPPDN010000311.1 GCA_028824575.1 Candidatus Poribacteria bacterium
GTCACAGACGTGTTGACAGAACTTGAAGGCGTTCAGCGCGCAAAAGTCAACCTTCGCAAAGGTGAAGCGATTGTCCATTTTGATGCCTCTCGCACCACCATCAGCAACCTCACAGAAGCAATAACAGATGCCGGTTTTGAAGCGGTAGCGAAAACCACACCTTTATCATTAAAATCAATCGGCACAATTCTAATCGTGCTTTTCAGCCTAATCGGCTGCACCGATGTCCCCTACACCGGTCCAATGCTAACAGTTGACCACGTAGACCGCTATCTGAACTCCCTTGGTGAAGATACAATCTGTTTACAAGATGGGTTTGATTCCATCTGCATAAAAGTCGTACCGGGAAAAAGCGGCGATGCAAATGACATCATTCCTATCGTCCACGTTCACCCAACAAGCCTCATTTACATGTTCTACTACGAAAGCAAACCCATTTTGCGAGCAGAAAGGGTAATGGACACCACCCAGATTACACAGGAATTGACCGGCGAACCCATAGCAAACGACAACGCCCAAGGTATTGATAGCACTATCTTTAAAGACTGGACCATCCAGATATATTACCCAGATTCGTTGCCAGAAGCAAATCGCGGTGCAACACCCGAAACCAGTGGACTCGACCTCAGAGTTGTCGAAGGAATGAAAATAGGAACTGAGAAAAAAAAAGACCTTCAGATAATGAACTTTACACAAATCAACGGACTTGACAGCAGCCGTATCGCTCAATTCACCATTGAAACGGAGGCACAGAAGATAACGATCCAAGTGGATGGGTTAGTCACCGAGCATACCGCAACATTCTACATCAACGCAGATAGTGTGGCATCGAATGAAGGCACCAGTTCCCTTCAACTGCAACCGCTACAATAGTCGTTACGAAGGAGTAACGTCATGGCAAAAACAAAATTAGAAATTCGTGGTATGTCTTGCCAGCACTGTGTCAAAACCGTGACAGATGCCTTGACAACACTTGAAGGGGTGCAGCGCGTAAAGGTGAACCTACGTAAAGGTGAAGCGATTGTACGCTATGACGCGTCCTACATTACCGATGCCAGTCTCGTGGAGGCAATAACAGAAGTCGGTTTTGAAACGGTAACGAAAATCAAACCTTTATCGTTAATATTAATAGGCGGCATCCTAATCACCCTTCTCAGTATAGCCGGTTGTTCTGAAATGCCATATACAGGATCAATGTTGACAGCCGAAGATGTCCATCGGTATATCATGGTAGACAAAAATTCCGCTTGCCTGATGAGCGGAGATGAATCAGCCTGCATAACACTTATACCCGAAACGGGAGACGGCAGTAGATCTGTCATCTACATCCATCCAAGAAAAATCATTTATGTGTTCTATTATGAAGGCGTGCAAATTATGCGTGCTGATAGGGTGATGGATACCACCGAGATTATGGAACAAGTGAGAGGTCCGGGAGAAGGTGATCAACCTCCAAAAGGTGATGATAGTGAAACTCCAGGTGATGACGGCACACAACAACGCGATGATGGGATTCAACAGCCAGTCACTCCACCGCCACCACCGCCGAATGGCGGGCAGAATGGCGGCACCGGACAGAACGGTGGGAATCAAAACGGCGGACAGAACGGTGGGCAGAACGGCGGGCAGAATGGTGGGCAGAATGGTGGGCAAAACGGCGGACAGAACGGCGGACAAAACGGTGGGCAGAATGGTGGGCAGAACGGCGGACAAAATGGCGGACAAAACGGCGGGCAGAACGGCGGGCGGAATGGTGGGCAGAACGGTGGGCAGAACGGCGGACAGAATGGCGGCACCGATCAGAACGGTGGAAACCAAAATGGTGGGCAAAATGGCGATCAGAACGGCGGCAATAACCAGAATGGCGGGCAAAACGGTAATCAGAACGGCGGACAGAACGGCGATGGAAATGGAAATGGAAACGGCAATGGAAATGGAAATGGGAACGGAAATGGAAACGGCAATGGAAATGGAAATGGGAACGGAAACGGGAATGGAAATGGAAACGGAAACGGCAATGGAAACGGAGACGGAAACAGCAGAAACAACGTTGTTGGCGACTCCGACCTATCAACACACTACTATTACACTAACAAGGATCCCATAGAAGGAAACGGATGGTTAGTGCATATATACTACCCGGAAAACTACAACGGCCCGCGTGGGTTAGGAGAAGACCCTCAAGGGTACGGGTTTACAGTCACCTTAAGCGGCACTGAGGCCGAGATAACACAATTCGTACAAACTGCTGGACCCTGTCGTGACGACGATAAACCCTGCAACAGAGCTATTGAGCCAAGCAACCCATCGACGTACAGTGTTCAGATATACATTGAAACGAAGGAAACGACACTATCAATTACTGTGAATTGGAAATTACCGTACTCTCATCTTACCAAAACGTACACCCTTAATGCAGCCGTTAATATCGCAGAAGACAGCCTCTATCATACCGCTCAAGAAGATAATTAGTATCCAGTGTAAAACCGAGAAGAAAATTCGGAGTTACACTTTTTGAAATGTGGTACCTATGGATACAGCAAGAATTCAGGTCAAAGCAGGCAACGGTGGGAACGGATGTATCAGTTTTCGCAGAGAGAAATTCGTCCCTCGTGGCGGTCCCGATGGCGGAGACGGCGGGAACGGCGGGAACGTCATCCTGACCGCTACCCTTGGGATGAGTACGCTAATTGACCTGCATCATAACCCACGCCAAGTCGCTGAAAACGGCGGACACGGCACCGGTAAGCAACGAGACGGTGCTGATGGCGCAGATTGTGTTGTTAAAGTTCCCGCTGGCACTATCGTCAGAGACTTAGATACAGCAGAACTACTTGCCGATCTGACTGACCCTGATGAAAGCGTCGTTGTCGCACGCGGTGGTATCGGTGGCAAAGGGAATGCTCGCTTTAAGAGTAGCACCTTCCAAGCACCGCGCGTCGCAGAGAAAGGCGAACCCGGAGAAGCGCGCGAGATAAGCCTTGAAATCAAACTCATTGCCGATATCGGGTTGGTCGGCTATCCCAACGCCGGTAAATCAACACTGCTGGCGCGCACCTCTGCCGCAACTCCGAAAATCGCAGCATACCCGTTCACCACGCTTCGTCCAAACCTCGGTGTCGTTCGCATCAACCGAGAACAGAATTTCGTCCTCGCAGACATCCCCGGGCTAATAGAAGGCGCGCATCAGGGCGCAGGCTTAGGACACCAATTTTTGCGGCACATTGAGCGCACCAAAATGCTCATTCATGTCATCGACCTAAGTGCCACAGATGGGCGGGACCCGATCAAAGACTACGAACAACTCAACCGCGAATTGGGTCATTATAACGAACTGCTAACGAAACTGCCACAAATTATCGCACTCAACAAGATTGACATGCCCGAAGCTGAGGCGAATTTGGAGCGCGTGCAGACATATTTCGGCAAACGGAAAGTTTTCCCTATCTCCGCAATTACTGGCACTGGTGTAAATCAACTCATGCAGCAAGCGTACCGGTCCTTGCAATACTTGGAAGCACGCGCCCGAAAGGAAGCAGAAACAACGATTACCTTAGAACAAGAACTACCACCGGAACCCTCAGCACGGTTTGAACTCCTCGAAACTGAGGAAGGGTTCGTTGTCACCGGTGCTGAACCACGCCGTGCTGTCCTCATGACCGATATGGAAAATGAACAGGCAGTGATTTTGTTGTATCGGAAACTGAAAAACATGGGCGTGATCAATGCCCTCGCCCGCGCAGGCGCGGTGGAAGGAGACACAGTCCAGATTGATGAACTCGAGTTCACCTATAGCCCAAAAGCGATGCAATCCAGCTGAACAGCGCACCTGTTTGCGGGACGTGCAACGTATCGCTGTGAAGGTGGGCAGCAGTACGA
>JAPPDN010000827.1 GCA_028824575.1 Candidatus Poribacteria bacterium
AATTGGGCACTCTCAAACAGTCTGAATACCTATAACAGGCATTCAGACTGGCACAGGCTAACAGCCTATGCTACAAAGATGTCCACTTATTTATGGGCTTCACTAGAAAATAATTTCCTTTAGTCTTTTCGCAATAATTTCTATTTCTCCGGGCATCAGGGTCTGCCCGTTAATTAGTACGCCGTTCGCGCCTGCGCCTGCGATGTCAATAGCGGGTTCACCTTCCGCGAGTTGCTGAAGGATTTCGTTGCGTGTGATGCCGAGGTGTTCCTCGTCAAATCGGATTTCGGTGCGAGGCATCGGTTGCCCGGCTTCGGAGGGGAAACTCCGATGGACTGTAACGCCTTGCGTGTCCGCGAACACTTCGTCATAGTAGGTAACCTGATCTTCGTAAGATTGCTGTAACGCTTCAGGGTCCTGATCCAAATACCATTCCACAGCGGCAAGCAGCCCTACCAACTCTTCTTTACCTACCTTCATACCTCTACCGATAAAGGGGTGGGGTGGTCCGTTGAAGGCGATCGCCTCAATCAGCGATTTTTTTCCGACGGTTAATCCGCTACTCTGGGGTCCACACAAACCTTTTCCGCCACTAAAGAGTGCCAAATCCGCGCCCATCTGTGTAAAACGCCAGAGGTTCTCAGGCGGTGGCAGCTGCGCTGCTGCATCAACGATAAGCGGGACATCGTGCCTTTTAGCGATTGCGATGGCTTCCGCGTAAGGCACCCAGAGGTGTTCTCTACCGGGGTTCGCGAAGTAGAAGATCGCAGCGGTTTTCTCAGTGATAGCACTTTCTAATTCGTCGGGGAGTGTTCCGTTCTCGTCGCCTATCTCGACAAACGTGACACCGACCTGGCGGACAGCAAAATCGTATCCGACGCGACCGTGGCGATGGACAATGACTTCGTTTTTCATTGATGCGTCGAGATGCGGCAATTTTTCACGCTTGGCAGCATCCAATCCGGTGATACATGCAGCGGTGCTGAGTGTCAAGGCAGCGGCGGCACCACAAGAGACATACGCAGCCTCGTTGTGGGTGCGTTTCGCGATCTCTTCACCGACCCGTTTTTGGAGTTCGATGATGTCTACAAAGTGCTTGGAAGCATCAGCCATCGCGGCGACGACTTCAGGTGGCATAATGGAACCACCGAGTCGCGTGAGCGTTGCGTTGCCATTGATCACTGTGCGGATGCCTAAGCGTTTATAAATGCTCATAGTCATGGCAGTCAGCCATCAGTGTATTGGTTATCAGTTCAAAATTGCGTGAATTCACTCATGTTATTCATGAATACCGAAAACCTCTTAACTGTTCTCACTGCGAAGCATGATAACTGATAACTGATAACTATTTATCCTACTTCCTCACCGTCCAATTTACCGACGTGGAGGTCAATCTCATCGCGGGACTCAATTTTGTCTACTTTGCCATCCGCCATGTGGAAGATACGGTCAGAGACATCTAACATCTTGTGGTCGTGGGTGGCTGTGATGATGGTTACACCGTTTTCATCGTTGAGGCGACGGAGCAGTGCGATGATCTCCAACCCGGTTTTGGTGTCAAGGTTGCCTGTCGGTTCATCGGCGAGGACAATCGCTGGGTCGTTTGCGAGAGAGCGTGCAATCGCGACGCGCTGCTGCTGTCCACCGGAGAGTTCTAACGGCTTGTGCTGCACGCGGTCCCCGAGTCCAACAAGTGAGAGGAGGTCAACGCCTTTCTCTCTACTCTCGTCAGCACTCATACCCGCGAAAATCATCGGAAGCGAGACATTTTCAAGTGCCGTCATCACCGGGATGAGGTTGAACGATTGGAAAATATAGCCGATCTTTCGGCAGCGGAGCCACGCGAGTTCATAGGCATCAAGTTGGGCGATGTCTACTTCATCAATATAGACTCTGCCTTCAGTGGGTTTATCCAATCCGCCAATCATATTAAAGAGCGTTGATTTCCCGGAACCGGAGGGTCCCATGATTGAGATGTATTCACCGCGCTGGATTTGGAAATTGACACCGCGGAGCGCATCAACAGTTTGTGTCCCCATCTCGTACCGTTTGATGAGATTGCGGACGCGGACTGTATTTTCCTTCGGAATGAGACGCTCGAAACGTTCTGGTGTTTCGGCGAAAGCTGCGCCAACATCACCTATTTGTTCGTTCATTTATCTCTCCTTACTGGTTGTCAGTTCTCGATAACCATTTTACCGTCTCTGTAGGAATCCAAGAAGTCCCGGCTTTGCAGGTTCGGGTTCCAAGGGTGCTGCGGTGGCATTTTGTTGCGGGATAGCGAACTGTATAAAGTTCCGCTTGCCGAGCTGCTGCATAAACGTAAAGAGCGAGGTTTCTGCCTCTTTTCGCGTCAATTGGTACTGCTTCTGGACGCCGTTGGTAATCTGCGAAATAGTATGCTTGCCATCACACATCTGCCAGACGTAAGTTCCGATAGAATCGAGCACAATCACCCTTTTCCCAGGAAGCATGAAGAGTTTACTGACGAGCCGGATCCAGAGTGTTTCTTTCTGTGGAATGACGAGCGCGGCTTCGCCCTTATCGTCTATTTCCCAAGTTATCAGCTGATTCCGCACGGGGAACGCCTTCATGACCTGTGTCCGGTCCATGTCGGGACGTTTTTTGAGTTTGAGGGTATAAAGAATTCTATTTAGCATTTTTTAACTATTGGGTTTCTGCTCCGATTTTTCCGTTGTCAAAATCGGGTTTCTGATGCGGGCAAACCCGTTTGTTACGATTAATACAAGCGGTCCGCCAATTTTTATAGACAACCCTTAGTGGCATTTGATACTTTCAACGACCTTCTGGACAGTCGGGGCCCCATTGTCGCTCCCGATAGACTGGATGACATAGATACGGTTGGAACGATTGCATCGCCAGATATGAAACACAAACGCTGTCCGCTTGGAAAGCTTATCGAGTATCAGCACAGGACTGAAAGGTACACCGTCGTAAAATCGTGTCTGTTCTCCAACGAGTGTCAGACGTTCATCATCTGCGTCTATGTGAGAGGTCACCTCAAACCCGTAGCCGCGAATCGCTTTTGCGTATTTTACGCGAAACCATGCTTCCAGTGGGTTCGACGCATCTTTATAGTCGCCTAACATCATCTCTGCGGGACCGTATCGTTCAACGCTGAGCCGCCCCACGTCGGGTGGCGTAAAATCCGTGTTTCCACCAGAGCTGTTCGTCTTTCGTACGCGGTCATGTACCAACTTAGCGAGCCGGAGCGCGCTTTGAAAACGCACACGTTTTGCCACAAACACAAACAGTAGATAGCCGCTGAGCAGCTTCTGACGTTCCAATTTGTATTCTTTCGGCACCCCCAACTTAAGCCCGTAAGCACTCCACAAGGTCCGTGGTGCATCACTACGGTCTACAATTGATTGGAAAATTCGGAGTACCGTGGGTCGCCAGTTCTCTTTGAGCCGTCCCATCACCTGTACGATTGTGATCCGTTTCCCGACGTGGAAAATCAACCCATTGGCACGAATGTCCCCCTTCCAGCTAAAACCGAGGACGTTGCGTCCTTCAAAGAATTCCTCCTCTTTAATGAGGTTGACGTCCCGGCGGAAGGAGAGTTCGGTGCCTTTTCTTTTATAGGTCTTGCGAATCAACTTAAAGTATTCGTCAAGCGTTGCATGGAGATCAGGCTTTTTGCGCCGCGTATGCGCCCATTTGAGCTCGAGGCGTGGCATATCTCCATCATCAAGTCGGAGATATCCTGTTTTCTGGTCTCCGCTGAGTCCGCTGAGTTCCCATGTCGTAGGTATTTCGAGTTGTATGCCTGCCCAGCCAAAAACAGTCCAGTCCATGTTTATATAGTTATCAGTTATCAGTTGTCAGTTGTCAGTTAAGGCGATTTCTGACGA
>JAPPDN010000831.1 GCA_028824575.1 Candidatus Poribacteria bacterium
GTGGCAAGTGTCTCGGTGTGGCTGAGAAAGGTGTGCCGAGTCATATCGCCTTCGCGTCGGAGTTGTGCGATGGTTTGACCGCCTTCACACGAAAAAACGATTGCCTTGCGGGCATCTGCGGCAATCACTTTCTCATACAACGGCAGACGTTTCCCCGCTCTGTTGATATAATCCTGTGTGAAAATGGCTTTTGCGTTACCGATACGGAGACGGGTGGCTATCTCCTCTGGCGCGAAACTATCGGCGATACCAACAACGACACACCCCGTTTTTACAATTCCGACATAGATGGCGATGGATTCAGCGTTCATCGGCATGTCAACCGCCACGGCATCTCCCGGTTTCATACCGATTTCAACAAGTCCGTTCGCGACTCGATTGGCGAGGGATTCCAGCTCGCCGTAGGTGAGTGTTGATAGATTCTCGTCGTTTTCTCGCTGCGTAACGATCGCGATGGTATCAGGATCGGCATTAAAGCAGCTTTCGACGATGTTAAGTTTAGCAAGTTTTGTTGAAACACCTGTTGCGTCTTTTTCTGCCTCAATGTGTGTTTCTGTCGCTTTAATACCCAGTACATCAATCATCATCTGCCAAAACGTGTCGCGATTGGCGACCGACCAAGCGTGGAATTCGGGATAGGTTTTGATGTGTAATTCAGCCATTAAACGGGTTATATTCGCTTCGGTGATGTCTTCGTCCGTGGGAAACCATGCGGGGGGTGGTCCGTACCTTGCGCGATCGAAGTCGGTGTAGACCTTTTCATACAGGTATTGGTGGAGTGTAAACGGGTGTTGTGGTGTGAGGATGTAGCGCGAAATCTCATACCAGCAGGCTGTCGGAGACTGTGTTGGCAATATCCGATTGACGGCTTCGACTATCTTTAATGCTTCCGTTTTTTCTAATCCGCAAGCAGTGAGTTGTTCAACGGTCAGCATGAGACAGGTTTCCTCTTTTAAATAATACGAGTGGTTTGAAGGGCATTGCCAATTTCAAATTCGATGAATCTGTAAATCTGATGCAAGGAGAGTTCCGCCTCGATCGAATCTCCTCACTATGCGTTTAAACTTCACGATGAAAGTATAGCATATTATTAGGGAAAAAACAACAAGTAGTGAGTCATGAGGCAGCGCCATTCAGTTTTATGAAATTATAGAGTTTCTCGTCCCTTTTTCAGGATCCGGTGCGTTTGGAATGCAGGTCGCATTTGGGGTGTTTTTGATAGGGTATTTCTGCGTATTGCTTGGGGTATTTGCTTGGGTATTTCTGCGGATTTCTTCGCGTACGCCGCAAAACCGCACCTACCGGGCCTGGGGGTCCAAAATTGGACTAAAAACCGAGAACTGAATGGCCCTGAGTCGTGAGGTACCCTTTGCTTGCTAATATCTTTTGCAATATAGATTAATCCATGCTATAATTACTTTCACCTACCAAGGAAATGGTTATAGGTAGCAAGTCAGTAACCCCGCCTTAAGGGACGGGGCTTGTGCGAAGCGTCCGCCAAACGTCCACTTCACGAGTTAAACCGCTGACTACAGGTCGCTTCTGTGTAGCGATATTAATAGCACAGCGATGTTTGATAGGTGCATCGGTAGCCAAAACCTGTTACTAACTTAAAAGGAGCAGTGTTTCCTCCCCTGCCTACAGACAGGGGTTTCCACATCGAAGATTTTGATGAATATTCGCTTTTACAAGGATCCCGAAACTGGCTTGCCCCATATTTATAATCATGGCGTTACCGAGGATGAAGTAGAAGATGTTTTACTGAATCCTGGTGAGAATTGGCAGGGAAGGCGAAAAACGCGAAATGCCCTTGGTCAAACGCAAAGTGGTCGCTATTTGCAAGTCGTCTATGTTCGAGACCCGAAACCCGATAGTGTCTTTGTAATTACGGCCTACGAATTGACAGGAAAACCGTTAACAGCATACCGCCGAAGACAAAGGAAGAGAGGTAGACGATGAAAAAAAAGAACGAATTTCCACCCGGTTGGGATGAAGAACGCGTCCAAAGCGTCATCGCATACTACGACCAACAAACGGAGGATGAAGCTGTCGCTGAAGCTGAGGAAGCGTTACAGAATGAATCCAGCATGCTGATAGAAGTGCCCATTGAATTGGTGCCTGCCGTGCGTGAATTGATTGCCAAACATGCCGCCCAAAATCACCCGCAAGCAGAACAGGGGACTTAGGATATTCCTATTCAGGTGCCAATGCCCGTAGCCGATTGACGACTTTTACGACTTCATCTGCAACAATATCGACCTCTTCAGCGGTATTATAACGTCCAAGACCGAAGCGGACGGCAGTCAACGCCAATTCATTCGGAACCCCCATTGCAACCAAGACATGTGATGCCTTCACCGACTCTGAATCACACGCAGATCCAGTTGATACTGCGATGTGTTTAAGACCCGCCAAATGCGCGTGGCTCTGCACACCCGCAAAGCAGAGATTCAAGTTGCCCGGTAGCCGTTGTTCAGGGTGTCCGTTGAGATGAATGTCATCTAAGTGTGCGTTTAACTTCTGATGAAGTGCATCCCGTAAAGTTGCCACGCAGTTTTTTCCCGATGCCATGTGCTTTTTTGAAAGTTCGCACGCTGCACCTAAACCAACAATCCCTGGGACATTCAAGGTGCCGGGACGAACCCCCTCCTCTTGACCGCCTCCATAGAAAAGTGAGCTCGGTTTTGGGGTGTTTCGCTCGACATAAAGCGCACCGATCCCCTTTGGACCGTAAATTTTGTGCGCCGTCAGAGAAGCAAGATCCACACCAAGCATCTCCATGTTTGAGGGCAGCTGCCCGATCCCCTGCACCGCATCCGAATGGAAAAGCACACCGTGTTTGGCAGCGACGGCGGTAATATCAACGATCGGATTTATCGTGCCGACCTCGTTATTTGCATACATGAAACTCATCAGAATAGTCTTCGGCGTAATGGCAGCTTCAACATCGTCAGGACTTACCCTTCCATACTGATCCACCGGAAGATATGTAGTTTCAAACCCTTCTGCTGCCAAAACGTGACAAGTATCAAGAATCGCGTGATGCTCTGCCGTGCTGGTAATGATATGATTCCCCTTCTCTCTGCAAGCGTAGGCGATCCCTCTGATGGCGAGATTGTCCGATTCGGTTGCACCGCTGGTGAAGATTATCTCTTCTGCTGAACAACCGAGTAGGTCAGCGACTTGATGACGTGCTTTTTCCACTATATCTTTCGCTGTAACGCCAAACGGATGCGTGCTGGAAGCGTTGCCGAAATGCGTGGTGAGATAAGGCATCATCGCTTCAAGCACCTCTGGAGCAATTGGGGTTGTGGCATGGTTGTCCATGTAGATGAGGTTAAACATAGGTGTGTTTCTTCTGGATAATATCCAAACAGATAGCGAGCATCGCATGAAAACAGGCCAGGTTGAAAACCTCACCTGCCGGAAAATAACACAATTAAAGCCGTTCTCTGAACATATCCATCATGCCATCGGGTGGATCAAACGGCAATTCGACGACAGTGTTCGTCAAACCGCTATAATAGATACCGAGCAGTAGATTGAATTCAGCAAGGGACTGTTTCAAGTGCGTTGGATGGACTTTGCTTTCGTCGTCAAGCCATTCAAACACTGCATCGGTGAGTCCACCTTGCGCGATGACATCTTGTCCCCCGTAGCTCATATCACCACCTTCATAACCGCTACCGGGTAAGTTCCGTTCCCAGCTCTCAAACCGCCAGTGGACAAACCCTGTTTCGCCAAACACGCAGACGCGTTTGTGCCGGTTGTTTCCTGTATCGGGAAGTACGCGTGGAGCCATTTCGGGACCGAATGCGACCGAGGCTTGTAGGGGGTTTACGCTCCCTCGTGGGTTCGAATCCCACTCTCTCC
>JAPPDN010000618.1 GCA_028824575.1 Candidatus Poribacteria bacterium
CTCTTGACGAATCCTACATTTTGTGCAAGAATCTATACACGTTTGTGACTGGAAAGAGGTATCTATTAAATGCATTGAAAATATGGACGTGCCTTAAAAACCATATCCAGCACTAAAATCAGTCCATCTTCTACATTTGACATCAGGACAAAGAGGAGTTTCACATGCGGAACGCCGAAGTTTTATCAAACAATCAAACCTCTTATGAACGACAGATTCCGCTTTTTCCGTTACAGGCAGTCTTGTTCCCCGGCGGGTTTTTGCCGCTACGGATTTTTGAACCGCGTTACCGCACGATGATCAAGTTCTGCTTAGAACATGAGTCTGAGTTCGGCGTTGTTCTTATAAAAGAAGGAGAAGAGGTAGGCGAAGCCGCCACCCCCTACGAAGTCGGCACAGCTGCCCGTATTCTTCACGTTGAGAATTTAGACGACGGCCGCATGAACATCATCACTGCTGGTGAGTACAGGTTTCAAATTCTTGAAATTCAGGAGCATCTTTCCTATCTCACCGGTCGAGTCCGAATGTTAGATGACCCCGATGCAGAGATTGAGGCGGTGTCAGAATCACTTACCACGCGGACTGAAGAATTGTATGAGGCTTACGAAGCGTTATCCAGTCGCTTGATTTTTGCATGGCATCCGCCGGAAGAACAACCAGACGATCCGAGGGAACTCGCCTACCAGATCGGCATACGCTTGCGTATTTCGCTTCAAGAAAAACAAAATTTGTTAGAAACAATTCCGTTGGAGCAGCTTCTCACACGCGAAATCGAAATTCTGACAGATCAAAATCGACGGATCGCCTTTCAATTAACAGCACGCAACAATTAAAATCGTTGTGATCGCGTCGCGGGAAGTTGACAGACTTCCAGTATTGACGCTCTTGCTCCTACATTAAAAAACGTATCTTTAACGTAATAACATAATGGCACTAAAGGCTCCCGTTCATCGATTTACCGAAACCCGGTCAATCCAGATTACACGTCAGCATTTTTTATATGTTAGCAATATCCTATCGATTTTTCGACTCGGTACAGTGCCTTTCATTTTTTACTTCATTTACCGGGCACAATGGGTATTCGCGATCGTTTGTGGTGGTATCGCTGTTATAACCGACCTGTTAGACGGGTTCTTCGCTCGACGTTTAAAGCAACACAGTGAACTCGGCTATATATTAGATCCCGTCGCAGACAAACTCGCTATCTCCGCCGGAATTTTCGCCCTTGTACTATCGGAATCGGAGTTCCCGCACTGGGCGTTTGCTACCGTTGTTACCCGCGATGTCTTGATCGTACTCGGCAATGCTGTGTTAGCATATAAAGCGAAAATGATCACCCGCTCTAATTTGTGGGGTAAATGCACCAGCTTCTTTTTATGTATCGCTGTGATGTTTTACCTCCTACGACCGATAATGCCGCGCTTACCCGACAATATTGAATTTTATAGCCTCTGTCTGGCACTGGTATTTGTCGCTATTTCAACGCTGAGTTATGCACACCACATGTTTCGTGTATTAGAAGAAACCCGGAATTAATCGATTCAATATGTATGTAGCATAAACTTTCCAGTTTGTGCGACCGTATATTTAAGGGAGACCCCGTAATGGCTTACAAAGAACTCGCAACGAGAAAACCCTTTATTGTTAACAAAAACTTGGGGAGTGCCGTTGAGGTTGAGCCTGATGAATTGACAACCACCAACGCTGATGGTGTTCCTGTTACTATTCCGACGCAGAAACAGAAATACGATTTTGATCGGAACGGTTGGCTCCTAATTCCGAGCGTCTTGTCGGACGCTGACATCGCGGAGATGCGGGAATTCTGCCAACGCCTGCACGAGATGCCAGAGCATATCCCAGAACCCGAACGGTGTGCCCTTGGCGGACCACTCCAAAAACTCACTGACCATCCCGTTGTTGTCGGGCTACTTAACGAGTTCTTGGCGTATCCGCCTGCTGCAAGCGAGGATTGCTACGGATTTCGGCTTGAAGAAGCAACGCTATCTTTCGGCGGCGCAGCACCCGAATCTCAAGCCCAATCGATTCTCCACAAAGGAAACGGTTTGTTTCGTTTACCCGGTGACTCTCATCTCTACCGGTGTGTACCTGGACGCGGTTGGAGCGGGTTGACACGCGCTATATGGGAATTGACCGGTGTTACTTCAGAAACCAACGGTATCCGATTTATCACCGGAAGCCACAAAGCTGCATATCCGATACCAGAGGCAGTCCAGCGTCTTGATTCGCCGCTCTGGGAAACGTACCAATGCCCGCCGGGTTCTCTCTTTCTGCTCACAGAATCTATGACGCAGACACAGGTACAACCGCGTGTCACAGATCAGGTTAGCATCTCAAATCTCTACAATACCGTGGCGAGTCGCTGGTCGAATTGGCTGCCCCATCCGCAGTTGCTTGAGGCAATGCCGCCCAAACGACAGACGCTCTTTCGAGAAACTTATGCAGGTGGCAACGTTATCAATGGAGATTTTGGACAGCGCACATCCGCCTATCCCGCGGAAGTTTAACGGCACGAGGAGAATCAAATGGAAAAACAGACGGACAAAAATCAGCAACCATGGCTCGGGGCACTGTTACCACCCGATGCCTGCGAATTCCCTACCGAAAATGCTGACGGTTTGCCAATCCCAGAGTTAACCCCAGAACAGCGATACGCTTTTGATACCCACGGTTGGTTTCTGGTGCCAGAGGTGTTTACCGGATCCGAACTCAAAGAAATGCGCGATTTCGGATACCGTCTGCACCACGATCCTGAGTCTATCCCAGAGTATGTACGGAGTCCTGTCGGAGGTCCCCTTCAGAAACTCATTGATCATCCACTTGTTGTCTCACTGCTCAATGAATTCACCGCACATCCGGCTGTAACGAGTCCGGAATGCTACGGCTTCTCTGTTGAGAGCACGAGCCTTTTTTACCGCGCACTCGGTATGGGTGGATTCGGACCGCATAACGGCAACGGACTGCTCCGCTTCCCCGGCGATGTCCACTACTACAACGCTTTCCCCGGCAAAGGCTACAGTCCACACACCCGGATTGTATGGGAACTCAACGAAGTGAAGAAAGGACAAGGCGGCACACTTTTAGTGACAGGCAGCCATAAGTCCGTCTATACAGCACCTCCTGATATTCAAAACCCTAAGTCTGATATTTGGACGACTTATGGGTGTCCCCCAGGTTCACTGCTCTTCTTCACGGAGGCACTCACCCACAGCGCAAACCCGTGGACGAATGCTGAAAATGACAGAATCGCTGTTTTCAATCTCTATAGTCCTATTGACAGTGGGTTCGCCAAGGTTTACAAACCGCATCCTAAACTCCTTGCTGAAATGCCACCGCTCCGCCAAACACTGTTCCGGGACCGATATGTCGTGGACAATGCTAACGGTACATCATAGCAACGCAGAGGAAAAACCAATGCCTGATAATAACAACTTTAACGAATTACTTATCCATACCTTAAAACAGATCCACGTCCGCTTGGATCGTTTGGAGGCAAAGGTTGACGAGAAAACTGATAAGGCTGATCTCAAGGCTGTTGAACAACGCTTTGACAACGTCGAAAATCGTCTTGATAGCGCCGAAAATCGTCTCGATCGCGTTGAGAGCTGCCTTGACCGAATTGAAAGCGGGGTTGGAGCGATCAAGTGGACAATTGGCGTTGGCTTAGCCGCCATAGGCGTTCTCATGGCTGTTTTAAAGGTATTCTGATGTCGGGTCTTGGGTGGAAATTTCTGAAATGGAGTAATTATGTCCACAAAACAACCAAATGTTCTCTGGATTTATGGTGAGGATCTCTCCCCGGATCTCGGCTGTTACGGCACATCTGCCGTGCAAACGCCAAACATTGACCGAC